>JAHDVN010000024.1:0-6491 GCA_023384635.1 Thermoanaerobaculia bacterium | reverse complement strand
CTCCGAGAACCCGTCCACCCTCGCCCGCACCGTCACCTGGATCGCCAGCGACGGCGCCGACGCGAGCGCCGGCGCCACCTCCACCATCCTCGTCACCGCCGTCAACGACGCGCCGGTCGTCACCGCCGGTGGCACGCTCGCCTACACCGAGAACGACCCCGCCACCGGGATCGACACCACGATCACGGTCAGCGACGCCGACCACGCCAGTCTCCAGTCGGCGACCGTCCAGATCACGGCCAACTACGCGAACGGCCAGGATGTCCTGAGCTTCACCAATACCGCGTTCATCACCGGGGTCTTCACCCCCGCCACCGGCACCCTCACCCTCACCGGCAGCGACACCGTCGCCAACTGGCAGACCGCTCTGCGCGCGGTGCGCTACGCCAACAGCTCGGAGAACCCCTCGACGCTCGCCCGCACCGTCACCTGGATCGCCAGCGACGGCACCGACGCGAGCGCCGGCGTCACCTCCACGATCAACGTCATCGCCGTCAACGACGCGCCGGTCGTCACCGCGACGGGCGGCGTGACGGCCTTCATCGAGGACGGCGGCGCCGTCACGATCGACTCCGGCCTCACCGTGACCGACGCCGACAGCGCCAACCTGGCCTCGGCTGCCGTGACCATCACCAACCCGCAGGACGGCGCCGCCGAAACCCTGGCGGCGACGAGCTGCGCCGGTCTGACGCTGACACCGGGGCTCAACACCCTCGGCATCGCCGGCAGCGCTACCGTGGCGGCCTACCAGACCTGCCTGCGCTCGGTGACCTACGACAACAGCTCCCAGAACCCGGGCACGACGACCCGGGTGATCTCCTTCGTCGCCAGCGACGGCACCGACGCGAGCGCCGCCGCCAGCAAGTCGGTCTCGGTCACCGCGGTCAACGATGCGCCGTTCATCACCACCAACCCGATCAGCTACGCGACCCCCGGCAACACCCAGCTCCACGTCGAGGGCAAGGTCCTGGCGGGCGTCGTGGCGGTCACCGATGCGGCCGGAGTGGACGCCAAGGCGGGCCCGTTCACCGACCCGGATGGCCCAGTGGCGCCGGCGATCCTCGACGCCTCCGGCGCCTCGGCCAACGGCGGCAGCTACGACATCGACCCGGACGGCTCGTTCACCTATGTCCCCCCGGTGGGCTTCACCGGCACCGACAGCTTCACCTACCAGGTGACCGACACGCTGAACGCGACGGTCGGCACGGTGAACATCGAGGTCGGCCCAGTGGTCTGGTACGTCCGCGACGTCGTCGACGCGAACAACCCGGCCGGCGGCGACGGTCGCTCGACGGACGCCTTCGAGACCCTGGCCGCGGCCGAGTCGGCGTCCGCCGCGAGCCAGATCCTCTTCGTCTTCCGCGGCGACACCGGCACGACACCGCTCGGGGGCGGCATTGCCCTCAAGAACGGCCAGAAGCTCTGGGGAGAGGGAATCGGCCTGACCTTGCCTTCGTTCGGAACGCTGGTCCCCGCCGGCAGCAGGCCGGTGATCGGCAACACCACGGTCGGCGGCAACGGCGTGACGATCCTCGCCAACACCGCCAACGGGAACCGGACCGACGTCGAGGTGCGCGGCCTGAGCCTCTCGGGCCACACGAACGCCGTGGACGTCACGGCCGCCAACGCGGCCAGCGTCGCGGTGACGATCAGCGACAACGACGTGACCGCTGCGGGCCTCGAGGGCATCGACCTCAACGCCGGCAGCACCGGCACCTTCTCGGCAACGGTCGGCAACAACGCCCTCGCCGCCACCGGCAACGCCTTCGACGCCCGCACCTCGGCGGCCACCACCATGACGCTCGACTTCAGCGACAACGTCGCGCTCTCCAGCGGCGCCGGCACCGTCGCGGTCTACGTCGAAGGCGCCACCGGAGGCGGCACGACCCGCATCACCGGTTTCTCCGGCAACGCGGTGAGCGGGAGCACGGCCGGCTCCGCGATCTCCGTGGCCGGCGCCACCTTCGACGCCACGCCGGGCGGCGCCTACCAGACCGTCTCCGGCGGTACGACCTTGATCGGAGACCCCGGCAACGGCGTCGGCGGTGCGGGAATCGTGCTCAGCGGCGTCGCCGGCGACCTCGCCTTCACCGACCTCGACGTCTTCGCCGCCGGCGGGGCAGCCGTCTCGATCGGCGGCACCGGGGCCGTGAACACCGCGTCGGGCACCGGTACGAGAGTCACCGTCGCAACCGGAGTCGCCGTCTTCGAGGCGACCGGCGGGCCCGCAGTCTCGGTTTCCAACGCCACGATCGACCTCCAGCCGACGAGCATCAAGAGCACCAACAGCTCGACGACCGGCATCTCGCTGACCGGCGTCGCCGACGGCACCGTGGGCGGCAGCCCGTTCGCGGCGGTCTTCTCCGCGGGCTCCGGCAGCTCGATCGGCAACGCCACCGGCACGGCGTTCAACGTCGACGGTGGAAACGCGACCATCACCTACTCCGGAACGATCACCAACTCGGCCGGCCGGTCCGTGTCGGTCACCAACCGCACGGCGGACAGCGTGACGCTCTCCGGCGCGATCACCGACACCGGCACGGGGATCTTCCTCAACGCCAACACCGGCTCGACGATCGCGTTCTCGGCGGCCCTCTCGCTCACGACCGGCGCCAACGACGCCTTCACCGCCACCGGCGGCGGCACCGTCACCGCGACCGACACCGCGAGCACCATCACCACCACCACCGGCCGGGCGATCAACGTCGCCAACACCACGATCGGCGCGGGCGGCTTGAAGTTCCGCTCCGTCTCCGCCGGAACCGCCGCTTCCGGACCGCCGAGCGGGATCGTGCTCAACAACACGGGGTCGAGCGGCGGGCTCGCGATCAGCGGCACCGGCGGCGGCGGCACCGGCGGCACGATCCAGCGCTCGACCGGCCCCGGGATCTCGCTGACCGACACCACTTCGGTGAGTCTGAGCCACGTGACCGTCTCCAACGGCGGCGACGACGGCATTCGCGGGTCCGCTGTCACCGGGCTCTCGCTCACCGGCGTCCAGGTCCTTTCGAACGGGAACGCGGCCGGCGAGGCCGGGATCGAGCTGGCGAACCTCTCGGGCAGCTCGAGCTGGAGCAATGTCACGGTGACGGGCTCGGCCGAGGACAACGTGGTCATCCGCAACTCGAGCGGGACGCTCAACGGGCTGACCGTCACCGGCAGCACCTTCTCCAACAACTCCTCGATCGGCAACGACGGTTTCCTGGTCGAAGCGTCGGGGACCGCCTCGATCACGGTGAGCGTCACCGGGAGCACCTTCACCGCCAACCGCGGCGATCACTTCCAGGCCGCCGCGGCGAACTCCGGCACGCTGAACGTGGTCTTCTCGAACAACACGCTCTCCGGCGGGCACGCGACCGCGCTCGGCCAGGGCGTCACCCTCAACGCCGCGACCGGGGTTCCGGGCTGGTCGGGGACGGTCGTCTACGACATCGCCGGGAACACGATCAGCGGTGCCATCTCGAACGCCGTGTCGGTCGTGCAGGGCACCTCGGCCTCGAGCGCCGGCTTCACCGGCAAGGTGCGCAACAACATCATCGGGACATCGGGCGTGGCGCTCTCCTGCTCGACCCAGGCCAACGGCGTCTACATCGACGCGCGCGGCAACGGCACGCACACCTCGGCGGTGACCGGCAACACGATCCGGCAGTGCTTCGACCGCGGCATCCTCAGCGAGGCCGGCGACGGCGACGCCGTGCTCAACCTGACGGTGACCGGCAACGTCATCGACCAGCAGGTCGACGCGAATGCCCGCGAGGCGTTCCAATCCAACCACGGGATCACCTCGACCAACGTCTTCGGCAACGTCGACTCCAACGCCGTCTGCCTCCAGTTGGGAGGCGCCGGCCCCCTGGCGAACACGCTGAGCCACGGTGGCGGAGCACCCGACGATTTCCGCCTGCGCAAGCGGCACGAGGCGACGGTGAGATTGCCCGGCTACGCCGGTGGCACCGGCCAGGATGCCACTTCGCTGGCCCAGGTCGTGGCCTTCATCCAGGCCCAGAACACGGGCAGCGCCGGGGAACCCGGCAGCGCCGCGGCCAGCGGCGCCGGCGGGGGATATACTGGCGGCGCTGCCTGCCCGACGCCGCCCTGACCTCTGGAGCGCAGACGGGACGAGAGCAACCGACGCGAGGAGGCGAGCATGGCGGAACCGTTCCTGTCCGAAATCCGGATCATGAGCTTCGCGTTCGCGCCCCGGGGCTGGGCGCTGTGCAACGGACAGCTCCTGCCGATCAACCAGAACCAGGCCCTGTTCTCGCTGCTCGGAACCACTTTCGGGGGCGACGGTCGCGTCAACTTCGCCCTGCCCGATCTGCGGGGCCGGATCCCGATCCACGTGGGCAGTGGCCACACGCTCGGCGAACGGGGCGGCGAGCAGGCGCACACGCTCTCGATCGCCGAAATTCCGACCCACACTCACGTGCTCAACGGGTCACCGTCGAATGCCACGGTGCCGGTTGCAGTCGGCAACGTCCTCGCGGCGGCCAACAACGCCTACGGCCCGCCGAACTCGCTGGTGGCGCTCAACGCGAGCTCGGTGGCGAGCGTCGGCGGCTCGCAGGCCCACCTCAACATGCAGCCGTTCCTGACCCTGAGCTTCTGCATCGCCCTGCAGGGCATCTTCCCCAGCCCGAACTAGAGGAGGCCGACCATGGCGCAGCCCTATGTGGGGGAGATTCGGATGTTCGCCGGCAACTTCGCACCGGCTGGTTGGATGTTCTGCGAAGGCCAGCTGCTGCCGATCTCGGAGAACGAGACGCTCTTCCAGTTGATCGGCACCACCTACGGCGGCGACGGCCAGAGCACCTTCGCGCTTCCCGACCTGCGCGGCCGCCTGCCGCTCCACCAGGGCAACGGCTTCATCCTGGCCGAGACCGGCGGGGCTGAGGAGATCACGCTGACCGTCCAGCAGATCCCGGCCCACTCGCATCCGCTGCTCGCCACCACGGCTGGCGGAACGTCGGCGACTCCGGTCGGCAACCTCCTCGCTGAATCGGTGGCGATCAACCCGTACCTCGAGGACGCGGCCAACAGCAGCATGAACCCGGCGGCGATCTCGTCGGTCGGCGGCAGCCAGCCGCACACCAACTTCCAGCCGTACCTGTGCGTCGATTTCATCATCTCGCTCTTCGGGATCTTCCCGAGCCCCAGCTGAGGAAAAGACGATGGCCGATCCGTTCGTCGCCGAGATCCGCATCTTCCCGTTCAACTTCGCGCCCCGGGGCTGGGCCTGGTGCGACGGGCAGCTGCTGCCCTTGAGCCAGAAAACCCCGCACTTCTCGCTGATGGGCACCACCTACGGCGGCAACGGCAAGAGCAACTTCGCGTTGCCCGACCTGCAGGGGCGCGCGCCGATGCACCCCGGACAGGGTCCCGGCCTGTCGCTGCACGACCTCGGCGAGACCGGCGGCAGCGAGACCGTGTCATTGCTGGAGAGCGAGATCCCCTCCCACAGCCACGCCCAGCGCGCCGCGTCGGACGACGGCGATCTCAAGGCACCATCCCCCAACCGCGTGCTCGGACGGTCGACGAACGGCTTCCTGCACCACACGCTGGCGACCGGGCTGCAGCCGATGGCGCCCGAGGCCTTGGCCCCGGCCGGCGGCGACCAGCCACACAACAACCTGCAGCCGTACCTGACGTTCTACTTCAACATCGCATTGCAGGGGGTCTTCCCACCGCGCACCTGATGGGGATCGGGCTAGGTGGTCTTCGGGGCGGCGCCGGGACGGGGCGACCCCGGCGCTCTCTAGGTGAAAACCGCCTCGTAGCGCATGCCGGCGGCATCGGGGCCGAGGGGCACCAGGAAGAGCTCGAGCGACCCGAGGCCGGCGTGCTCCAGGCGGTGGGTGGCTTGGCTCACCCAGGGAGTGGGCGGCCCGTGGAAGAGCAGGGTGAAGGGCGACCGGGGGCTGCCGGGCGGCGAGGTCGCCGGCGAGAGCGGAGTTACCTCCGACAGCCGGAGCACGAGCTCGGTGCCCCCTGGCGCCACCAGCCGGAAGATCTCTCCCACCCGATTCTGGAACGACTCGATCCGGAGTGCCTCGTCCATGGTCCCTCTCCGCGCGTCGCCGCGGACTCCAGCAGCGCCGGCCCGGGCGAACATGCCCATGCTATCCTCCGCGAGGCGTCATCCTCCGATATGCCTCGCGCCTCGCAGGGAGAGAGCCCGTGACCTCCAACGACCCCGACGTCCCGCGCCTTCCCGCCACCGGCCCGACCCGCCGCGAGGTGCTCGCTTGGAGCTCGGCCGCCGCCGTCGGCTGGCTGGCCACTCCGGCGCTGGTTTCCGCCACCCTCTCCGCGACCGCCGCTTCCGCCGTCGAGCCGATGTCGGTCGGCTACCTTCTCGGCAGCGACCTGCTCTCCTCCTACGCCGGCGTCTCCTGGCAGGCCGCCGGGCGCCCGGAGGATGGGTTGCTCGAGGTCGTCCCGGCGGTGGCGATCGAAGCCGAGGCGCGCGAGTACGTGCTGGCCAGGGTGCGCGT
>JAHDVN010000462.1 GCA_023384635.1 Thermoanaerobaculia bacterium | reverse complement strand
GGAGGGGGTGCGGGTGGCGATGATCCACTGCGGCGAGAGCCGGATCGAGCTGCTCGAGCCGACCACTCCGGACTCGCCGATCGCCCGCTACCTCGAGAAGCGGGGGCCGGGGATCCACCACCTCTGCCTGGCCTCGGACGACGTGCGCGGCGACGACGCGGCGCTGCGCGGCGCCGGGGTGGAGCTGCTGCGCCCCGCCCCGACGCGCGGCGCCGGCGGCTGCTGGGTGCAGTTCGTCCACCCGAAGAGCGCCGGCGGCGTGCTCGTGGAGCTCTCCCAGACGCCGGACCCGTCGTGACCCTCGCCCCGGGGGCGGTCGTCGTCGCCCACCTCGTGCACCCCACCGAGAAGCTCTGGGGGGAGCTGCTCGAGCTGCAGGCGGCGGGAGTGATCCTGCGCGCCCTCAACCTGGAGAGTCTCGAGGACTGGGCGGCGGAGCTCGCCAAGGGCGAGCCGCCGGGCAGCGGCCCGGTCGTCACCTTCGTGCCGATGCACCGCGTCGAGCGGCTCTTCCTCGACGAGCAGGCGGGCGCCGTCGAGAGCCACTGCCAGCGCCTCGAGCGCCGCGTCGGCCGCCCCGCCCTCGAGCTCCTGCGCGGCGCCTGAGCGGCGCCAGCCGGCGGGCGGGGGAAGCTGCCGCCTAGAACTGCACGTTCGCGACGTAGAAGTCGCTGACGTCGAGCTTGCGGCCGAGGAGGCCGGAGGCCTGGTCGGGGGTGAGGACGAACTGGCCGGCGCGGGTGCGCTGGGGGGTCGTCATCACGAGCTCGAGGGCCTCGAGGGTGGCGGCGCCGTGCTTCTCGCGCACCGCGAGCAGGCCGCTCGCCGAAGCCAGCAGGGTGCGGAAGACCGAGGCCTCCGAGGCGGTGGTGACCTCCACGAGCAGGCGCTTCGGGTTCGTCCCCTGGAAGAGCAGTACGCCGTCGGCGCCGGTGTTCTGGAAGAAACCCATCAGGGTGGCGGAGACGCCGGGGTCGCGATAGGGGGTGCGCGTGAAGGCGAGCAGGTCCTTGTAGCCGGCGGGGGTGACCGAAACCGGTCCGCGCGCCGGCCGGGTGGCCCGGCGCTGCTCGGGGAGCTCGCGCAGCTGCCCTCCCTGGCGCGCCTCGATCAGGTCGGAGAGCTGCTGCCGGGGCGGCGGCGGCGTGGCGTTGGCGAGGGTGCCGACCCGCCCCTCGTCGACCACGACCGCGGTGCCGAGGTGGCTGCGGTTGGCCTGCTCGGTGCGCGCCACGTCGATCTCGGCGGCGTCGAGGAAGGTCTCGGTGCCGTTCGGGAGCGTGATGATCGCCCGGCCGTTCTCGACCCGGTACTTCTCCTTGGCGACCATCTGCGAGCCGTCCCTGAGATAGATCGTGTAGGCGGCGAGCGGAGCGGCGACGGCGAGCAGGAACAGCCCGCAGGCGAGCAGGGCGAGGGGACGGGGCGTACGCATCGGCACCTCCGGCGAGATCGGCTCCGACTATAGCGGAAGCGGGACCGGGCGGGCCGCGGGCCTCTGCTAGACTCCGCCCGCCCGCGGGGCGGCGAGCGTCGCTCCGGGCCGCCCCCATGCCCCCCACCGCCGCCGCCGAAGCCCTGCTCCTCCTCGAGGACGGGACGGTCTACCCCGCTCGCTCGGCGGCGCCGGGCACGCGCTTCGGCGAGGTCGTCTTCAACACCTCGATGACCGGCTACCAGGAGATCCTGACCGATCCCTCCTATCGCGGCCAGATCGTCGTCATGACCCAGCCCCACATCGGCAACTACGGGGTGCGGGAGAGCTGCGCGGAGTCCGGGCAGCCGTGGGCCGAGGGGTTCGTGGCGCGCCGCTTCACCGGCGAGCCCTCCAACAGCGCCGCCGAGGGGGGGCTTCTCGGCTACCTGCGCGGGCACGGCGTGCCGGCGGTCGACGGCCTCGACACGCGGGCGCTGGTGCGGCGGCTGCGCGAGAAGGGGGCGATGCGCGGGGTGGTCACGACCGAGCGGAGCGAGGTCGCCGCGCTGCTCGCCGAGGTGCGCGACTCTCCGCCGATGGCGGGCCGCGCGCTGGTCGACGAGGTGGCCTGCCGGGAGCGGTGGGAGTGGCCGGCGGGGACCGAGGGCGAGCCGCGGTGGCGGCTCGCGGTCTACGACTTCGGGGTCAAGCGCAACATCCTCCGCTCGCTCGCGGAGCGCGGCGCGCACCTCACGGTGCTGCCGGCCCGCACGCCGGCGAGGGAGTGCCTCGCCCTCGGGGTGGACGGCGTAGTCCTCTCCAACGGCCCCGGGGACCCGGAGCCGCTCACCGGGATCGTCGAGACGGTCCGCGAGCTGGTCGCCAGCGGCACGCCGCTCTTCGGCATCTGTCTCGGGCACCAGCTGCTCGGCCTCGCTCTGGGGGGGCGCACGTTCAAGCTAAAGTTCGGCCACCACGGCGGCAACCAGCCGGTCCTCGACCGCACCTCCGGGCGGATCGCCATCACGAGCCAGAACCACGGCTTCGCGGT
>JAHDVN010000461.1 GCA_023384635.1 Thermoanaerobaculia bacterium | reverse complement strand
CGGGCATACCGTCGCCACATGATCACCACCCGGGCGCGCGGACTCGCCAATCTCGACCAACTCCTCGTCCCCTCCGCCGCGGTCGTTGCCCTCCCGGGCCGGCTCCCGCCGCCGGCGCGCCACCTCGGCGAGCATCGAGATGCGCGAGAGCGAGAGGCCGAGCTCGTCGTGGAGGTCGGCCGCGATCCGCTCGCGGACCCGCTGCAGCGCGGCGAGGCGCCGCAGGCGCAGACGCACCGCACCGGCGGCGAGCATCAGCGCGAGCAGGGCCAGGAGCCCGATCGCCCACGGCCGCCGCCAGAGCGGCGGCGTCACGGTGACGGCGACCTCGACGGGCGCGGAGGCAAGCCCGTCGGCACGCAGTGCCCGCGCCCGGAAGAGATACCGGCCCGCGGCCAGTCCCACGAGGTGGGCGCGGCGCTCTCGCGCCGGTGACCCCCAGGCCCCCTCTTGACCGTCCCGGGTGAGCTCCACCTGGTAGCGCAGGTCCGCGCCCGCCGAGAGGTCGACAGCACCGAAGCCGATCTCGATCTCGAGATCCCCGGCGGGCAGGCGGAACGGCGGCACCTCCGAGATCCCCAGCTCGGCGACCGGCAGCTGCCGCCCCGCCACACGCATCGAGGTGACGAGCAGAAACGGCGGGACGAGATCCGGATCGGGCCGAGGGCGGAGGCGTGCCGCGCCCCCCTTGGTGGCGAACCAGAGATCCCCGGCCGCGTCGCGGCAGGCGCCGAAGACGTCGTTGTTGATCAGGCCCTGGGCGCTGTCGAAGTGCCGCACCGCGCCGCTCTCCAAGTCGATCCGGTCGATCCCGCGGCGGCCGCCGACCCAGATCCGCCCGAACCCGTCTTCCACCAGCGCCTGGACGGCGCCGCCGTCGATCTCCCCGCGGAGCGCCGGCGGCACGAAGAGCGGATGCTCGGCCGCCGCCTCGGCGGCCCGCGCCAACCCGCCCGCGGTCGTGCCCACCCAGAGCCCGCCGCGCGAGTCGGCGAGCAGGGCGGAGACGAAGCCCGGCGGGACGCCCTCCTCGTTCCCGAAAGCCTCGAAGCGCCCGTCGCGGAAGCGCGCCACGCCGCCGAGGTAGAAGCCGATCCAGACCGCTCCGTCGGCACTCTCGGCGAAGGCGGTCCCCGTGTCGTGCCAGATCCCGTCCTCCTCCCCGAAGACGCGCCAGCGGCCGCTCGATCCCTCGCGGCGCGCCAGGCGCGCCTCTCCGAAAGCCCCCACCCAGAGGTCGCCGCGCGAGTCCTCGAAGAGACGGAAGGCGCGGTCGCTTCCGAGCCCGGCGCCCGCGCCGAAACGGGCCGCGGGGCGCGCGCCGGCGAGCTCGCCGAGGTTGCGCACCGCAACGAAGCGGAAGAGGCCCGAGCCGGTCGGCACCCACCAGTCGCCGCTCCGGTCGCGCAGCGTCACCTGCCCCCACCCCCAGCCGGGGACGACCCCAGGCCCGGCGAGCGGCAGCGGGATCGCTCGAAGGCGGCGCCCGTTCGGGACGTGGAGGGCGCTCGAAGGGGGCGCGCCCACGATCACCACGCTCTCCCCGCCTCTCGCGTCGCAGAGCACCGCTGACGGGTACGGCGTCGCGAGGCCGTCGTCGGGGCCGAAACCGACGAAGCCGCTGCGGTCCATGCGCACCAGCCCGTGGCCGAAGGTGCCTGCCCAGACCGCGCCCGCGCGGTCCTCCAGCAGCGAGGTCAGGGACTCCGACGGGAGGCCGTCCTCCTCGTCCAGACCGCGCGGCGGCCCGTCTCCGATCGCGACCAGACCGAAGAAGCCGGCCACCCAGACCTCGCCGCCGGCGAGCTCGCGCAGTGCCGTGAAGCCCGTGGCCGGCAGGCCGGCGAGCTGGGCCACCTCGCCGGGTCGAGCGGGCAGGTGGGAAAGGGAGGCGGCAACCCGCCGCGCGCGCTCGTGGAGGGGGCCTCCGGGACCGGAATCGTCGGGAGCCGGCACGAACACCGTGAGCCCCCGGCCCGCGATCCAGAGACGGCCCGCCCCGTCGCTGGCCAGCGCCACCACGCTCGCGACATCCGGCGGCGGCTCCACCTGGTAGCGGCTCCAGCCCCCGCGCGGCGGGCGCCGGAAGAGGGCCACCGAAGTCGCGACCCAGAGCGAGCCGTCCGCCCCCTCTGCCAACGCCCGCACTTCCCGCGCCTCGTTCTCCTGCCACGGAACGTCGAGCGTCTCCTCTTCGAAGAGGAGGCCCGCACCGCTCTGCGACGACTGCAGGAGACGCGCGCCGGCCGCGACCCAGAGCCGCCCCGAGCGGTCCTCGAGCAGCGCGCGCACGGCGTCCTCGCCCGGCCCGCCGGAGGCGAAATCGCGGAAGAGCCGGCCGTCCACGTCGCGCGTCGGGAGCATGAGGGCGAGGCCGCGGGCGGTCCCCACCCAGAGCCTTCTCGAGCCGTCTTCCAGCAGGCTCGCGATCTCCGCCGAGGGGAGGCCGTCGGCACGCCCGTAGGAGACGAAGCGTTCGCCGTCGA
>JAHDVN010000460.1 GCA_023384635.1 Thermoanaerobaculia bacterium | reverse complement strand
CGTCGCCAGGCCGAGCGCGCACGGGCAGGCGATGATCAGCACCGCGACCGCGTTGACGAGCGCGTGCGCCATCCGAGGTTCCGGCCCGACGATCCCCCACGCCGCAAACGTCAGCGCGGCAATTCCCAGCACGACCAGGACGAACCAGCCCGAGATCTGGTCGGCGAGCTTCTGGATGGGAGCGCGGCTCCTCTGCGCCGCGGCCACCATGGCGACGATCCGCGCCAGCAGCGTCTCCGAGCCGACCTTCTCGGCGCGCATCACGAAGCCGCCGGCGCCGTTGACCGTCGCGCCGACGACGCGATCGCCAGGCGCCTTCTCGACCGGGATCGGCTCGCCGGAGACCATCGACTCGTCGATCGAGCTCGTGCCTTCGAGAACGACGCCGTCGACCGGAACCTTTTCGCCCGGCCGGACACGCAGACGGTCGCCGACCGCCACGACCTCGAGCGGCACATCCTCCTCGCTGCCGTCCTCGCGCAGCCGCCGCGCGCTCTTGGCGGCGAGCCCGAGCAGCTTGCGGATCGCCGCGCCGGTCTCACCGCGCGCCTTGAGCTCGAGGACCTGTCCGAGCAGCACCAGCGCGGTGATCACCGCCGCCGCCTCGAAGTAGACCGGCACGTGCCCGTTGGCGTCGCGGAAGGTCGCCGGGAAGATCCCGGGCACCAGCGTCGCTACCAGGCTGAAGCCGAACGCGACGCCAACGCCGAGGCCGATCAGCGTGAACATGTTGAGGCTGCGGTGGCGCACCGAGGCCACCGCGCGCTCGTAGAACGGCCAGGCGGCCCAGGTGCAGACGGGGATCGCGAGCAGCATCTCCAGCCAGAGGCGAGTCGAAGCCGACAACGTGCTCGCGACCGGCGTGCCGGGCAGGAAGGCGTCGCCCATCACCAGCACGAGCGTGCCGAGAGCGAGCGGCACCGAGACCCAGAAGCGGCGCCGCATGTCGAGGTACTCCGCGCTCGGCCCCTCCTCGACTGTGGCGTCGCGCGGCTCGAGCGCCATGCCGCAGATCGGGCAGCTGCCCGGCGCGTCGCGCACGATCTCCGGGTGCATCGGACAGGTCCACTCGGTCTTGGTGGCGAGAGGCGCCGGCATCACCGGCTCCAGGGCCATGCCGCACTTCGGGCAGGCTCCGGGCCGGTCGCTCTCGACCTCGGGGTGCATGGGGCAAGTCCACTTCGTGACGCCTGGCGAGGCTTCCGCCGGTGCCGCCTTGGGTTGCAGGGCGTGGCCGGCGCCGGCAGGCTGGAGCTGAGGCTCAGTCGCTGCCTTTGCCGAGGTCGTCGTCGTCGGCTTCCCCGCGAGCGGGTAGCGCGTCGGATCGGCATCGAACTTCGCCTTGCAACCCGCCGAGCAGAAGTGGACGACCTCTCCGGCGTGCTCGGAGCGGTGCTTCGAGGTCGCGGGGTCGACGGTCATGCCGCAGACCGGGTCGATCGTGTTCGCGGCCCCGTGGCCGACGGCGGCGGATTGGCCTGCCTGGGCAGGGTCGGGGTGCTGGTGATGCTGGTGTTCGCTCATGGTCGTTGGTCCCTCCTCGATAGGTGCAGACGGAGCTACCGCGAAACCCTTACACCGCAGCTACAGTCGAGGCAGCCGTGATCGGCGCAGGTCCGGCAAGAGCGCTGGAGATCGGCCCGCAGCGCCTTGCGGGCGCGGTGGAGCCGAACCATGGCGTTGTTGGCGGTGAGGCCCGCCTCGCGGGCGAAATCGGCCGGCCGGCCTCCTTCGAGGTCGACCCGGCGCAGGATCTCGCTGTACTCCGGACGGAGAGCCGGGAGCAGCGCCTCGAAGCAGCGGCAGAGAGCGGCCTCGATCTCCGGCGGCGGCGCGCTCGCGTCTGCGAGCTCGCGCGCGAGCGCCTCGAGACCTCGCGCCTCTGCACCTCGCGCCCGATAGTGGTCGATCACCGCGTTGCGCAGCAGGCGGTAGAACCAGGCCACGGCCCGCTCGTCGTCGCGGATCTCGTCCGCTTGCCCGAGCCCGCGCACGAACGCCTCCTGCAGGATCTCCTCCGCGGCAGCCCGACTCTCGACCCGGCGCTCGAGAAAGGCGAGGAACCGCCGGTGGTTCTCGACCCAGGCCGCGACGACCGCAGGTTCGGGTTGCTCCGCCGATGACTGCTTGCGTTCGAGGCTCTCCATCACGAGACGATACTCCCTCGGCGAAGAACGACCCTCAGAGCCCTGCCTCTGCTGTGGTGAGCCAAGGCCCGGGCAGGCGAGCGCCGCGCCAGCCCGAAGCCGCTGTCACGCCTCTCGCCCCACGCTCCAGGGTGCCCCCAACTGGTTTGCGCGCGAGCCCCTCGTCCCCTCCGGGGCGTCGTGCTCGCCCAGCCACCCACCCTGGAGCGGCCCGTGCCTCTTCGTCCTCGAGCCTCCACCGACGTCAAGAGTGCGAGGCGCGGCCCCGTCACCTGTCTCCTTCGGTCGCGGTCCCCGCCCAACGTCCCGTAAACCGTGCCCGCGGTGCGCCCGGCCGCA
>JAHDVN010000023.1:1278-21433 GCA_023384635.1 Thermoanaerobaculia bacterium | reverse complement strand
CGCGGCGGCCTCCTCTCCGAGGGAGCGCACCGCACGCGTGCGGGCGAACGCCTCGCGGATCGCGCCCTCGTCGGCCAGTCGGACCCACTTGAGGACCGGGTCGGGGTTGCCGCTCGCGAGCGCGGCGCGGGCGTCGGTGACCACCGGCCCGTCGAGCGTGTCGCAGTGGGCGGCGGCCGGGCGGGGGGCGGCGAGCACCGCCAGGGCGAGGAGCGCGGCGGCGGTCGGGGCCAGATGCGGTCGGTGGCGCATGGGGAGCCTCCTGAAGGTCGAGATTGGAACGGTGGGGCCCGCGGTGCGGGGGGCGGCGCTCATGCCGCCTCCGCCTCCGCGATCCGGGCGAGGAAGACGTCCTCGAGCGAGGGCTCGATCGCGGCGATCGCCGCGCCGGAGGCGCCGGCCGCGGCGAGCGCGGTGGCGAGGGCGGCGCGGACCTCCCCCGCGGTCACCGCGTCGACGGTCACGTGCAGGCGGTCGCCGAAGAGCTGGGCGTGGAGCACCCCGGGGACCGCCTCGACGGCGGCGGCGAATCGCCGCGCCTCCGGGTGTGCGACCTCCAGCAGGGCGCCGGCGAACGAGGCCACGAGCTCGCGCGGGGAGGCCACCGCGAGGAGGCGGCCCTGGTGGAGGAGGGCGAGGCGGTCGAAGCGCTCGGCCTCGTCGAGGTAGGCGGTCGAGACCACGGCGGTGATGCCGCGCGCCACCATCTCGTGGACGATCCGCCAGAGGTCGCGGCGCGACACCGGGTCGACGCCGAAAGTCGGCTCGTCGAGGAGCAGCAGGCGCGGCTCGTGCACCAGGGCGCAGGAGAGGCCGAGCTTCTGCTTCATGCCGCCCGAGAGCTGGCCGGCCGGGCGGTGGCGGAACGGCGCCAGGCCCGAGAAGGCGAAGAGGCGCGCCTTGCGCGCCGCGCGGTCGGGGCGCGGCACGCGGAAGAGGTCGGCGTAGAAGTCGAGGGTCTCCTCCACCGTGAGGTCGGTGTAGAGGCCGAAGCGCTGCGACATGTAGGCGAGGTCGGCCTTCACCCGCTCCGGCTCGCGCGCCACCGAGACGCCGCCCACCGTGGCGTCCCCTTCCGACGGGCGGAGCACCCCGGCGAGCATGCGCAGCGTGGTGGTCTTCCCCGCGCCGTCCGGGCCGACGAGGCCGAAGAGCTCGCCCGGCGCGACGTCGAAATCGAGCCCGGCGACCGCCGTCGCGGCGCCGAATCGGCGGGCGAGGCCGCGGACCGCGATGGGCAGGGCCCCCGCCGCCTCGATCATTCGGTCTCCAGCGGCAGGCGGACGTCGGCGGGCAGGCCGGGCTTGAGCTCCAGCGCCGGGTCGTCGACCACGCGCACCTTCACCGCGTAGACCAGGCGCACCCGCTCCTCGGCGGTCTGCACGTTCTTCGGCGTGAACTCCGCTGCGCTCGCCACGTGCGCCACCTCGCCGCGGTAGCGGCGACCGGGGAAGGTGTCGGAGGCGATCTCGACCGCGGCGCCGAGCGCCACCGCCCCCAGCCGGTTCTCGGGCACGTAGATCCGTACCCAGCGGTCGTCCGGGTCCATGAGCGTCACGACCGCGGCGCCGGCCGCGACGATCTCTCCCGGCTCGCGGTGGCGTACCGTCACCAGCCCCGCGAACGGTGCGGCGAGCGCGGTCTTGGCGAGCGCGGCGTCGAGGGTGGCCACCGCGGCCTCGGCGGTGGCCAGCGCGGCGCGCGCGGCGTCGATCCGCTCGCGCCGGGGCCCCTGCGCGACGAGCGCCGCCTGCTCGGCGGCCTGGGCGCGCTGGGCGCGGGCGATCTCGAGCCCCGCCTCGGCCTTGTCGAGCGCCTCGCGGGAGATGGCGCGGCCGTCGTGGAGGCGCCGCGCGCGCTCCACGTCGCGCGCGGCGTCGGCAACCCTTTCGTCGGCGGCAGCGAGGGCGGCGCGGGCGGCGGCGAGCTCCTCGGGGCGCGAGCCGGCCTCGAGCTCGGCGAGCTGGGCGCGGGCGCCATCCACCTGGGCCGCGGCCTGGACGCGGCGGGCGGCGAGCTCGGCCGCGTCGAGGCGGGCGAGCGGATCGCCGGCGGCGACCCGGTCCCCCTCGCGCGGCAGGACCTCGACGAGCCGGCCGGGGAGCTCGAAGCCGAGCCGCGCCTCGGTCGCCTCGACGGTGCCCGAGACGAGGAGGCCGGGCTCGGCGTGGCGGGGCGCGAGCCCGAACCGCCAGACCAGGAAGCCGGCGAGGGCGAGCAGCAGGAGCGGGGGGACGATGCGCTTGGGGCTCATGGCCGGGTCTCCAGGCTGGCGATCCACGCGGGGGAGAGCGCGCCGGTGGCGCGCGCGAGCTCGATCTCGGCGACGAGGGCGAGGGTGCCGGCCTCGACGCGGGCGGCGCGGGTCGAGGCCAGCTCGGCCTCGGCCGCGAGGTAGTCGATCTGGGTGCCGGCGCCCACCTCCAGGAGGAGCTGCTGGACGCGCGCCACCTCGACGAGGCGCTCCTCGGCGCGGGCGAGCGCCGTCGCGCGGGCGCGGGCGTCGGCCGCGGCTGCGAGCGCGCGGTCGACCGCCTCGCGTGCCGCGAGCTCCGCCTCGGCGAGGCGGGCGCGCGCTTCGGCGAGCAGGGCGTCGGCGCGGGCCACGCGACGCCGGGTGGCCCCGCTGTCCCAGAGCGGCACCGAGAGCTGGAGGCCGGCGTTCCACTCGCTCGCGAAGGAGAGGCCGCCGTCGCCGAGCTCCTGGTATGCCCCCACCGCCTCGAGGGTCGGCAAGTAGGCGCTGCGGGCGAGCACGCGGGCCGCCTCGGCGGCCGCCACCTGCTGCCGGGCGCGCCCCACCTCGGGGCTGCCGGCGACCGCCTCCTCCTGGAGCCGGCCGCGCGCCGCCTCGTCCGGAGCCTCTCCGCCCCCCCATTGGACAGGTGCCAGGCGAGTTGCGCGGCAAGCCGCGACGTCGAGCCCGGCCAGGCGGGCGAGGTCGCGCTCGCCGCTGTCGAGGGCGGTGGCGGCGCGGCTCGTTTCGGCCTCGGCGGCGGCGCGCGCCGCCTCGGCCCGCAGCCGCTCGACCTCCGGCGCCCGGCCGGCGGCCAGGAGCTCGCGCACGCGGCCGAGCTCGGCCGCCACGGCAGCGGCCCGCGCCTCGGCGGCGGCGAGCAGGTCGCGCCGCGCGAGGACGCCGGCGTAGGTCGTCGCGACGCGCGCCGCGATCCCGTCGGCGAGGGCGGAGAGCGCCTCGCCGCTCGCCGCCTCCTCGGCCCCCGCCTGCCGGATCCGGGCGCGGCGGGCGCCGGAGTCCCAGAGCGTGGTGCGGAGCGAGAGCGTCCCCTGCACCAGGGTCTCGTCGAACGGGGGCAGGTCGGCGGGGGAGAAGCCGTGGATCGGCGTCACCGGCACCGGCTCCCCGTACCGGGTGCCGGTGGCGAGCAGGCGGGCGACCGGCCGGCCGACGGCCTCGGCCTCCCCCTGCGCGGCCCGCGCCGCCTCGCGGCGCGCCTCGGCCGCGGCGAGCGACGGGTGGGCCGCGAGCGCGCTCGCGACCGCCGCCGAGAGGGTCAGGGCCGGCTCCTCCGCCCCGGCGGCGGCCGGGACGCGGAGGAGAAGGACGAGGGGGAGCAGGGCGAGGCAGGCCAGTCGGCTCATGGTCCGGTCTCCGGAGCGAGCGGCAGGGTGAGGGAGCGGACGTAGTGGGCCACGAGCATCTCGATCTCGTCGGGGCGCGGGGCGAGCTCCGGATAGGCGCGCGCCTGCAGCCCGACCGCGGCCGGCAGGCCGAGGAAGAGGATCGCCCGGCGCGCCGCGGGGACGGGGGCGTCGGGCTCGATCTCCGCGAGCAGGCCGGCGAGGAGCGCCAGATAGCGCCGCATGACGCCGCGCAGCCGCTCCATGATCGCCTCGTCGCCGGAGGCGAGACCCTCGGCGAAGAGGAGGATCGGGAGGCCGCGGGTGGCGGCGAGCAGGCCCGCGTGGTGGCGCACGACGGCGAGCAACCGCTCCCGTGCCGGGCGGGCGGGGTCGGAGGCGAGCGCTGCCGCGGGCCCTAGCAGGCGGATCGCGAGCCGGTCGACGAGCGCGAGCACGAGCGCCTGCTTGTCCGGGAAGTGCCGGTAGAGAGCGGGCTCGGTGAAGCCGACCCGCTCGGCGATCCGCTTGAGCGTCAGGTTGGCCAGCCCCTCCTCGGCGACCACCTCGGCGGCCCGGTCGAGGATCTCCGCCTGCCGGGGGGTCAGCGGCGGATGGGAGGGGTCGCCCGGGAGTGAGTGAACATTCACTAACATGAAGAATAGGAGGGTCGGCTGCCGTCTGTCAAGGGGTGCGAGCCCGAGGAGCGGAGGCCCCCCGCATCGGTCGTCCCGACGGCTGCACCCGCGGACCTCGGCCCACGCCAAGCTCAGCGGCGGACCCACCGCCGTTGTACGCTCCGGGCACTCGAACGGAAGGCAGCCGCCGGATTGGGCGGAACGGGGAGGAAACGGGGATGGACGATCGGGCGCGACGGCTCTGCTGGCACGGCATGGGTCTCTTCCTGCTCGGGCTCGTGACCGGCCTTGCGGTGCAGCAGCTCACGAACCCCCGCATGGGCCTCGCGGCCCCCCTCGAGGGGGTGATGAACGGGACCTTCCTGCTCGCCCTGGGGGCCGCTTGGTCGCACGTGCGACTGCCCCGGCGCGCGGCGGCGCTCGCGTTCGGCGCGGCCCTCTTCGCCGCCTGGACGAACTGGGGGACGACGACCCTGGCGGCGGCGCTCGGCACCGCGGCGATGACCCCGATCGCGGCCGGCGCGCACCGCGGCCGCCCCTGGGCGGAGCTGCTCGTGACCGTGGGCTTCGGGAGCGTGGCGGTGGCGATGCTGCTCGCCGCGGCTCTCCTGCTCTGGGGCTTGAGGCGGCGGGCCGGCGCAGCTCTCACGCGCGAGGCGGTGATGCACGGCGAACCCTGACCGGGAGCCGCGCTCCTTCCCGCCGGGGCCGGCCCGGAGAATTCGCGGCGCGCCTCGGGGCGTGGGAAGGGCCCGGGAAGAGAGAGCTGGCAACTGGCCGCACCCGGCGGCGAGCCCGCGCGCCGGAGCGTCGCAATGGAGGTCGAGAGTGACGGCGACAGCCCTGAAGGACCGAGCAGTGGAATTCCTGATGCAGATTGTCGCCGGCGACGTGCGGGGTGCCTACGAGAGGCACGTGGGAGCGGGGCTCCGCCACCACAACCCGTACTTCCCCGGCGACCTCGAGTCGCTCCGGAGCGGGATGGAGGCGGACGAAGCGAGCCACCCCGGAAAGCGGCTCGAGGTGCGCTGCGCCCTGCAGGACGGCGACCAGGTAGCCGTGCACTCGCGGATCCGGCGCGGCGCCGGGGAACCCGACTTCGCAGTCGTCCACCTCTTCCGCTTCGAGGAAGGGCGGATCGTGGAGCTCTGGGACGTCGTCCAGGCGGTGCCGGCCGACTGCATCAACGAGCACGGGATGTTCTAGCGCCCCGCGACCGCGTGGCGACGCAAGCGTGGCGGTCGTGCGGGTCGGGGCCGGAGGGCATCGCGGCAGCCCTCGCCGCCGCCAGCGGTCCGGGGGCCGCGCTTGACCCCCCGCCCGACGAACCTAGAATCGGACCCGCGCAGCTGCGGGCAGGCGAAGCCACGATGGCGAAGTTGCCGGCGGCCCCCGGGGAGGGTCGCCGAGGACTTCGCCACCGGCAAGATCCGGATCGAGGCCCTACTGCAGTAGGGGCGCGGTCGGCGATCCGCCTGCGGACGCCGTGCCGGCACGCGCGTCCGAGACGATGGGGGCCGGGGCAGCCATGGAATCGAAACGAGACCTGCTTCGCCACTTTCTAGCCGCGCTCGCCTATCGCACGCAGAAGGCGCTGCGCGGCGCGCCGCCGGAGTTCGGCGAGTTCCGGGCCGCGCCCCAGGTGCGCAGCCCGCGGGAGCTCGTCCTGCACATGACGAGCGTGATCGGCTACGCGACCACCTTCTTTCTCGGCGGCAGCTTTCGGCCCGATCCCCTGGAGGACCTGGAGGCCGAGGTCGGCCGGTTCCACGAGCAGCTGGCCCGGCTCGACCGGCTGATCGCGCAGACGGAGAGTTGGCCCGAGGTCGCGCCGGAGCAGCTCCTGCAGGGGCCGCTCGCGGATGCGATGACGCACGCGGGCCAGCTCGCGATGCTGCGCCGGCTGGCAGGCTCGCCCGTGCCGCCGGAGAACTTCGTCTTCGCGAAGGTGAGCACGGCGAACCTGGGCCCGGACCAGCCACGGCCCGCGGCGCCGGATGCGGTCTGGCCCGAGGCGCCGGAGGAGCCCCGGGCCGGGACGTAGAATGGGAGACGGTTCGACGCCGTTCGGAAAGGGGGCGAGGAGAGACCGATGGCACCCGACGACGGCGGACTCCTGCGACCGGAGCCCCATCCCGCCTCCGCCCCGACGCTCGCCACCCTGCTGCGTGTGAGCCGCGCGCTCGCCGGCTCCCTCGCGTTGTCCGAGGTGCTCCAGACCGCGATCTCCGGCGCGATCGAGATCCTCGGCGTCGACTCCGGGGTCATCTACCTGCTCGAGGGCGACGAGATCCTGCTCGGCGCCGCGGTGCCGCCGCTGCCCCGGGAGCTCCCGGACGAGCACCGCCGCGCCCGCGTCGCCGACCACCCGCGTATCGCCAAGTGCCTGCGCGAGCTGCACCCCGAGGTGGTGGACGACTCGCTCCTCGAGACGCTCTCGGAGCGCGAGCGGGTCGTCGTGGAGTCGGCCCACCTGCGCTCGGCGATCTTCGTGCCGCTCGCGGCCGAGGGGCAGGTGCTGGGTCTGGTGATCGTCCACACGGTCGGCCGCGTGCGGCACTTCGGCCCGGACGAGATCGACCTCTGCAACACGGTCGGCAATCAGATCGCGCTCGCGGTGGCCAACGCGCGCCTCTTCGAGGCGGTGGAGCGCAAGGGCCGGGAGCTCGAGGTGGCGTACGACGAGACGATCCGCGGCTGGTCGCTGGCGCTCGAGATGCGGGACGCGGGGACGAGCGGGCACACCCTGCGCGTCACGGAGGCGGCGGTGGGCCTGGCGCGGAGGATGGGGGTGCCCGAGGCCGAGATCGTGCACCTGCGGCGCGGGGCGCTGCTCCACGACATCGGCAAGCTGGTGGTGCCCGACGCGATCCTGCAGAAACCGGGGCCACTCGACGAAGCGGAGTGGGAGGTGATGCGGCGCCATCCCGTCCACGCGCGCGAGATGCTCCTCGGGATCGACTACCTGGCGCCCGCGATCGACATTCCGTACTGCCACCACGAGCGATGGGACGGGAGCGGCTATCCGCGGGGCCTCGCGGGGGAGGAGATTCCGCTCGCGGCGCGGGTCTTCGCGGTGGTGGACGTCCACGACGCGCTCGTCTCGGACCGCCCGTACCGCCGGGCTTGGCCGCCCGCGGCGGCGGTCGCCCACCTGCGCGAGCAGGCGGGGCGCCAGTTCGACCCGCGCGCCGTGGCCGCCTTTCTCGGGGCGGTGCCACCGCGGGGCTGAGCCCCGGGCCGGCGGAGCACAGGGAGGAGCGAGAGATGGCGATTCGCGTCGTGCGCCTGGGCAGCCCGCGGCACCCGGACGAGGGGCTCCGGATCGGCACGGTCCGCCGCCCGCCGCGCGGGGTGCCGAAGGAGGAGATCCCGGCGCGGGACTTCTACGACGTCTGGTTCCCGAACCTCGCGCCGAGCGCGGAGACGATGAAGCTCGGGCAGGCGGCCGCGAGCCCGGCCGACTGGGCGGCGTTCCGGCGCCGCTACCGGGCCGAGATGGGCACCCCGGAGAGCCGCCACGCCCTCGCGCTGCTCGCCGCCCTCTCCCACCGCACGGACCTCGCCGTCGGCTGCTACTGCCCCGACGAGACGCACTGCCACCGCTCGGTGCTGCGCGAGCTCCTCGCCGAGCAGGGCGCGGCGCTCGCTGGCTGAGACGCGCGTCCGGGCCGCCGATCGCATAGGCTCGCCGCCGGGAACGCGATGAGTCATCTCCTGGAGGAGGCCGAGGCGCTCGAGCAGCGGGCCGCCGCCGGCCGCGTCGACTACCTCGCCGCCCGCCTGGCGCGGGAGGTCGTCCCCGGCGCACGGCTGCTCGACGCCGGCTGCGGCAACGGCTACGCGGTCGAGATCTGGCGCGAGCGCGGGGTAGCCGCGGTGGGGGTGGACAACTCCCGTTACCGCTTGGCGCGGTGGGCGGCGCTGCGCCGGGCGCGCACCCCTCTGGTGCTGGCCGATGCCGGAAGGCTGCCGTTCGCCGACGGGGCGTTCGACCTCGTCGTCTCCTCCGGGATGATCGAGCACGTGGGAGTCGTGGAGTCCTCCTCTCCCTACCGCGTGGCCGCCCGGCCGGACCAGGCGGGGCGCCGGGCCGCGGTGGTGGCCGAGCTCGACCGCGTGACCGAGCCCGCCGGGACGCTGGTCGTCGACTGTCCCAACGGCTCCTTCCCGGTCGATTTCTGGCACGGCGACCGGCTCGGCGCCTTCCGCATCCACCCGATCCCGGACCCGCTCCTGCCGCGCTTCGCCGACCTCAGCGAATGGGGGCGCGCGGCGGGGCGCGCGGCGCGCCTGCTGCCGCTCGCCCGGCGGCTCTCCTTCCGCCAGGTCGGGAGCCGCTGGTGGGGCCGCCTGCTGGCCCCGCTCGCGCGCCTCTACCTGGCGGTGCTCGACCTCGCCCTGCAGCTCGGCTGGCAGGCGCTGCCGGCGCGCCTCCAGCCCTACCTGGTCGTGGCCTTCCGGCGCCCCGGCGCGCGTTGACGCCCCCGTCGCCGGCCTCTACCATCGGTCTCGGGAGGTGCCGCGATGCGGGAGGGGGTCGGCCGTCTCGTCGCCGGGGTCAACGCCGCCGGCGCCGCGCTCACCCTCGCCTTCTGGGGGTTCGCGGCGCTGCGGCTGCCGCCGCCCTGGCGGGTGGCGGCGGGCGCGCGGCTGGAGGCTGCGACGACCTTCGCCTTCGGGATCGCGGATCTCGTCTGGGCGGTGCCGCTGCTCGTCCTCTCGGCGCGTGGCCTCTGGCGGCGAACGGCCCTCGGCTGGACCCTGGCGCAGGCCGTCAACATCCTCTGGCTCTACTCGCTCTCGGTGATCGTCCTGCGGGACCTGCTCGCCGGCACGCTTTCGCCCGGCACGTTGCTCTTCCTTCCGTTCGCGCTCTTCGCGGCCTGGGCCGCCGTGGCTCTCTGGCGGGAGCGCGCTGCGTACTGGCGTGGCTCGGCTTGAGGCGAGGGGGAACCGCATGCCGACCGTGATCCACCTCTCGGACGACGGCACCTACGTCGAGCTCGTGCGGCGCGGGGAGATCAGCCGGCAGAGCGTGCTCGCAGAGAACCTCCAGGCGCACGCGCTCGGCCGCGCGCACGGAGTGCGCAGTTACCTCGTCGATCACACCGAGGCGCGGAGCGTCGACAGCCTCGTCGACCAGTACGACTTCGCCTACCACGACATGCGGGAGGCCGAGGGACTCGACCAGGGGGCGCGGATCGCGGTCTTGATCACGGCCGGAGACCGCTCGCACGACTTCATCGAGACGGTCTGCCGCAACGCGGGATTCGACGTGCAGCTGTTCACCGACCGCGCGGCGGCGGTCCGGTTCCTGCGCGGGCGGTGAGGGGCGGGCCGGCACCCGCCGTGGCATGATCGCGCCGCCGCCATGATCGCCCTGGACCCGATCCTCCTCTTCTTCCTCTTCGGTCTCGCCGCCGGCCTGCTCCGCTCGGAGCTCCGGTTGCCGCCGGCGGTCTACGAGCTGGTGAGCATGGTGCTGCTGCTCGCGATCGGCATGAAGGGCGGCGTCGAGCTCGCACGGCAGCCGTTCCTCGTCCTCGTGCCGCAGATGCTCGCGGTGGTCGCCCTCGGCTTCGCGCTGCCGTTCGCCGCCTACCCCCTCCTCAAGGGCCCCGGCCGGCTGCCGCGGGCCGACGCCGCCGCGATCGCCGCCCACTACGGCTCGGTGAGCGTCGGCACCTACGCGGTGGCGGCCGCCTACTTCGCGAGCCGGGAGATCCCGTTCGAGGAGCACATGCCGCTGCTCCTGGCCCTCATGGAGGTGCCGGCGATCCTCGCCGGCATCCTGCTCGCCCGGGGCTTCTCGCGCGACGTGGAGCTGCGGGCGATGCTCCACGAGGTCTTCCTCGGCAAGGGGATCGTGTTGCTCGCCGGAGGACTCGCGATCGGCTGGATCGCCGGCGACGCCGGGCTGGCCGGCGTCAAGCCGCTCTTCTTCGACCTCTTCAAGGGGATCCTGGCGCTTTTCCTGCTCGAGATGGGGTTGATCACCTCGACGCAGTTCGCGAGCCTGCGGCGCCACGGAGTCGTGCTCGTCCTCTTCGGCCTCGCGATGCCGCTCGCCTCCGCGCTGGTGGGCACCGCGATGGGCGTCGCCCTCGGCCTCTCGCCCGGCGGCACGGCGATGCTGGCCATCCTGGCGGCGAGCGCCTCGTACATCGCCGTCCCCGCCGCGATGCGCATCTCGGTGCCGGAGGCGAACCCGACGCTCTCGCTCGCCGCCTCGCTCGGGGTCACCTTCCCGTTCAACGTCCTGGTCGGCATCCCGCTCTACCACGCGCTCGCCGTCCGGGCCCACGCCCTCCTCGGAGGATGAGACGATGCTGGGCCACTCGCGCAGGCTGCTGACGATCGTCACCGAGGCGGCCCTCGAGGGGCGCCTGGTGCAGGAGCTCGAACGGCTCGGAGCGCACGGCTGGACGATCACCGACGCCCGCGGCCGCGGCAGCCGCGGGGTGCGCAACTCCGCCTGGGACGCGAGCGCGAACGTCCGCATCGAGGTGGTCTGCGAGCCCGCGACCGCGGAGGCGATCGCCGACCACCTGCGGGAGCGCTACGCGCCGAACTACGCGATGATCCTCTTCCTCTCCGACGTCCTCGTCCTGCGGCCCGAGAAGTTCTGAGGCGCGCGGTCGTACGGAGAGGCCACGGAAGGGAAACGAAAGGAGGCACGGGATGCGGCAGAAGCTCTGGATCGCCGCCACGCTTCTTCTCGCCCTGGCACTGGGCTTCGCCGCCGGCGGGGTGGTGGGGAACCGTTGGACGTTCGGGTGGCTGATGTCGATGCTCGAGACCCAAGCAGTCGGCAACCAGAGTCTCCGCCTGCACCAGCTCGCCCTCCTGCGCGCCGGCGACGTGGACCGCGCGGTGGAGCTCATGGAAGCGCAGGTCGACGCCGCCCTCACCTCGCTCGCCTCGGGGCGGAGCTGGGAGGAGCTTCCGCCGCCGGTGCGCCGGGTGCTCCTCCAGAGCAAGCGCTACCGGGAGCTCCACCCGCCCGCGGGCGGCCTCTCGGTGGCGGTGCGCGGGGCGATGGAGGCCATCCCCGAACAGCCGCTCGACCTGCGCTCGTGCCCGCGCCCGGTCCGCCGGATGCTCGACGGGGAGCCGGCCGAACCCGGAGGCTGACCCGCCCGGGGCCCTCTACTCTCCCGCCGGGTCGACCGCCTCGTAGAGGGCGCCGTAGTCGGCGCGGGCGAGGCCCCGCTCCACGCCGGCGGCGGCGAGCGCGCGCACCCCTTCGAGGCCGGAGGCGTCGAGGCCGAGGCGGGCCGCCTCGCCGAGGCCGAGCTCGACATCCTTGAGCAGCAGCGCGAGCGGGAAGCTCGGGTGCTCGTAGTCGCGCGCGAGATAGCGCGGCAGGCGGCCCTCGAACGACTTCGTGTGGAAGGCGCTCTGGCGGAGCAGGCGCATGAAGAGATCGACGTCGATCCCGGCACGGCGGACGATCCCGAGCGAGAGGCAGAACGCCGCGGAGATCCCCGCGATCATCTGGTTGAAGGCGACCTTGAGCGTCGCCGCCTGGCCGACCGGGCCGGCGAGGAGCGGCTCGGGGCCGAAGACGGCGAGGAGCGGGCGCAGCCGTTCGAAGAGAGCGGGCTCGCCGCCCGCGAAGACGAGCAGCTGCCCCGCCTCGACGGCGCCGATCGAGCCGAGGACCGGCGCCTCGAGGTACTCGCCGCCGTGCTCGGCGACCGCCGCGGCGAGCGCGCGGCTCTCGCCGTGCGCGATCGTCGCCATCTGCACCACCGCCCGGCCGGCGAGATCGGGGGCCGGCTCGCGGGCAAGCAGAACCTCCGCGGTCACCGGCCCGTCGCGGAGCATCGCGAAGACCACTTCGGCGCCGGCGATGGCGTCGGCCGGCGAGCCGGCGGCACGGGCGCCGGCGGCCACCGCTGCGGCGGTGCGCTCCGCGGTGCGGTTCCAGACCGCCACCTCGTGGCCGGCGGCGAGCAGGCGCCGCGCCATCGGGTCGCCCATGAGTCCGGTTCCCAGCCAGGCGATGCGCATCTTTCCCTCCTCCCGGGTGGAGAGGCCGGTCAGCGGGATGCGAGCGGCCGCAAGGAGTCTATCGGCCGCTGCCGACCGGCCGGGGTACGATCGCGACGTCCAGAGCAGCGGGCGGTCAGCGGCGCCGCGGTGCGACCCGGCACCGGGCGTGCGGCCGCGCAGGCGAACCGCGGGGAGTCTTCCCGCAGCGCGAACGGAGGAACGAAAGATGGGTGCACGCAAGCTGGTGGCGATCCTGCTCCTCGCCGGGGGTGTCCTGGCGCTGGTCTACGGCGGCTTCACCTACACGAAGGAGTCGCACGACGTGAAGCTCGGTCCCGTCGAGTTCTCGGTCAAGGAGAAGGAGCGGGTGAACCTCCCGGTCTGGGCGGGGGTGGGCGCCATCGTGGTCGGTGCCGGCCTGCTCCTCGCGGGCGGCCGGCGCGGCTGAAGCGCGATTCCGGCACGGCGGCCGCGGGTCGGGTACCATGAGTGGATCATGGCCCTCACCTGCTCCGTCTTCATCGCCACCAGCCTCGACGGGTTCGTCGCCCGCGAGGACGGCAGCATCGACTGGCTGGAAGCGGCCAACGCGCGCCTGCCGCCGGGCGAGGACTGCGGCTACCGGGAGTTCGTGGCCGGGATCGACGCCCTGGTGCTGGGGCGCCGCTCGTTCGAGAAGGTCCTCACCTTCGAGCGCTGGCCGTACGGCGAGCTGCCGGTCCTGGTCCTGAGCCGCCGCCCGCTGGCACTGCCGGAGGGCCTCCCGCCGACGGTCGGCGCGACCCAGAAGGCCCCTGCCGAGATCGTGGCCCGCTTCGCCGCCGACGGCGCGCGCCACCTCTACGTCGACGGCGGGCAGACGGTGCAGAGCTTCCTCGCCGCGGGGCTGATCGACGACCTCACGATCACCGTCGTGCCAGTGCTGCTGGGTCAGGGGCGGCCGCTCTTCGGGCCGCTCACCGCGGACGTCGAGCTGGTTCACCTCGGCACCCGCAGCTGGCCGTTCGGCTTCGTCCAGAGCCGCTACCGCGTGGTCGGGCCGCGGCCGGGGCGCGGCTAGGCTCCGACGGCAGGGCGTTCGGCCCCGGCCCGCCGGGTCCGGGCGCGGGAGGCGAAGGGGATGCGGCACGAGGGCGCGGTCCGGATCGGCGCGGGGGGAATGGGGGAGGTCTTCAAGGCCTGGGACCCCGACCTCGAGCGCTGGGTCGCCCTCAAGTACCTCCGGCACGACGATCCCGAGCTGGTCGAACGACTCCAGCGCGAGGCGCGGGCCCAGGCGCGCGTGATCCACCCCGGCGTCTGCCGGGTCTACGAGGTGGGGAGCGAGGACGGCCGCCCGTTCATCGCCATGGAGTACGTCGACGGCGTGCCGCTCGACGTGGCCGCGGCGCGCATGACGCTCGAGGAGAAGGTGCTGGTCCTTCAGCGCGTGGCCGAGGCGGTGCAGGCGGCACATGCCGCCGGACTGGTGCACCGCGATCTCAAGCCGGGCAACATCCTGGTGGCGTGCGGCGCGGACGGCGACCCCCGCCCGTACGTGCTCGACTTCGGCATCGCGCGCGAGCAGGAGATCACGGGTCTCACGGTGACGGGGCAGATCCTCGGCACGCCGGGATACCTCTCGCCGGAGCAGGCGCGGGGCGAGACCTCGGCGGTCGACCGGCGGACCGACGTCTGGAGCCTCGGCGTGGTGCTCTACGAGCTCGTCGCCGGCTGCCTGCCCTTCGCCGGCCAGAACCCGGCCCAGCTCCTCTTCGCCCTCCTGCAGGAGGAGCCCGTGCCGCTCCGGCGGCGCGCCCCCGCGGTGCCGCGCGACCTCGAGACGGTAGTGGCGGCCTGCCTCGAGAAGGACTCCAACCGGCGCTACCCCTCGGCGCGGGCGCTCGCCGAGGACCTCGGCCGCTTCCTCGAAGGTGAGCCGGTGCAGGTGCGGCGCCCGTCGCGGCTCGACCGGCTCGCCGCCCGCGTGCGCAAGCATCCGAAGTCGGCGGCGGCGGCGGCGCTCGGCGCCCTGACCGTGCTGGCGCTCGCCGCGCTCGTCGCCGAGGCCCGCTGGTCGGCTTCGCGCCGCGTCGCGCTCGCGCAGCGGCTCGGGCAGGAGGTGGAGCGGATGGAGGGCCTGGCGCGGCAGGCCTACCTGCTGCCGCTCCACGACGTGCGCCCCGACCTCGCGGCGGTGCGGGAGCGGATGGGCTGGATCGAGCGGGAGACGGCCCGCGCAGGAGTGGCCGCGCGCGCGCTGGGCCACGGCGCCCTGGGGCGCGGGCACCTCGCGCTCGGCGAGGCGGGCCGGGCGCGCTTCCATCTCGAGCGGGCCTGGGAGCTCGGCGAGCGGACGCCCGCGGTCGCCTCGGCGCTCGGCCTGAGCTTCGCGCGACTCTACCGGGAGGCCCTGGAGGAGGCGGCGCAGGTGCGGGATCCCGTGTCGCGCAGCGAGCGCACGGCGGCGGCCGAGCGCGAGCTCGGCGTGCCGGCGCGCGAGTTCCTCGAACGGAGCGACGGCGGCGGCGATCCCCCGGAGTACCTCGCAGCGTGGCTCGCCTTCGCCGCGGCCGCCGCCGCGGCGGCGCTCGCGCATCTCGCGCGGCTGCGGGTCGCGGCGCCGCACGACTACCGCGGCGACCTGCTCGCCGGGCTCGTGCACCGCCAGCGCCACGGCGAGGCGCTCGGAAGAGGCGATTCGGCGGGCGCGGCGGCGGCGTTCGCAGCGGCGCGCGCCGCCTTCGCCGCCGCGGCCGAGGTCGGGCGCAGCGATCCACGGCCCTACGAGGAGCTCTGCGCACTCTGGGTGCAGGCGCTCCGCGACCAGCACTTCGCGAGCGGCGGCGACCTCGCGCCGGGGCGCGAGGCCGCTCTCGCCGCCTGCGGCGAGGCGCTCGTGGCCAACCCCGACTCGGTGGCCGCCCACCTCGCGGCGGGCCAGGCGCACCGGCTCTGGGCCGCCCAGCAGATCGACGCGGGGCGCGATCCCGCTGCCGCCCTCGAGGCGGCTCGCGCGCACGCCCGGAGGGTGCTGGAGCTCGATCCCGACAGCCACGCGGCGCACACCCTGCTCGGCCTCTGCCACCGGATCGCCGCCAACGCCGTGGCGCTGACCGGCGGCGACCCCCGCCCGGCCCTCGAGGCGGCGGTGGTCGCGTACGGCGAGGCGCTCCGGCTCCGGCCCGACGATCCGGGCGTGCACACGAGCCTCGCCACGGCGCATCTTCACCTCGGGGCGGACGCCGCGGCGCGGGGCGAGGACCCGAGCGCCGCGTTCGAAGCTGCCGCGGCCGCCGCCCGGCGCGCCACCGAGCTGCGGCCCGGCCAGGTCGGCGCCTGGGTGAACCTGGGCATCGCCGAGGGCCAGCTCGGCCTCTGGCGGGCCGGCACCGGCGGCGACGCGGACGCGGCCTTCGCCCGCGGGCGCGCGGCGCTCGCGCGCGCCATCGAGGTCAACCCGGAGTTCCTCACCGCCCACTACAACCTCGGCGAGCTGCTGCTGCAGCAGGCCGAGGGGGGACTGCGCCGGGGGCGCGACCCGGCACCGCTGCTCGACACGGCGGAGCCGCTCCTGGTGCGGGTCCGCGACCGGATGGCCGACTTCGCGGCCCCGAGCTTCGGGCTCGCCCAGGCGGCGGGTCTGCGCGCCGAGTGGGCCCGGCGCACGGGCGGCGACCCGGCCCCGCACCTCGCGCGCGCCGGCGCGGCCACCCGCGCCGGGCGCGCGGTGCGGGGCAACGACCCCGGCGGCCTCGTGCTGGCCTCCTTCGCGCCGCTCGTCGAGGCCCGCTGGCGGCTCGCGCGGGGGCTCGACCCCACGCCGGCCGTGGCCCGCGGCGAGGAGCTCGTCGCCGAGGCGCTGCGGATCAACCCGAGTCTGGCCGCGGGCTGGCTCCGCCGGGCGGAGCTCCAGCTCGCCGCCGCCGCGTGGCCGGGCCGGGCGGGCGGCGCCCCCCCCCCGCCGCCGGCGCGGGCGGAGGCGGCGCTGGCGCGCGCGGCGGCCGCGAACCCGTCGGATGCCACCCTGCTCGCCCTGACCGCCGAGCTCTGGCGACGGCGCGCCGAGCGGGCCGCGGGCGGCTTCCCGGAGCGCACCGAGGCCGTGGCGCGGGGGCTCGAGATGGCCGCCCGCGCCATCGCCATCGACCCGGCCGGCGCCGCCGCCCACGCCGAACGGGCGCGCCTCGAGCGCCTGGCGGGGCGCCCCGCGGACGCCGCGAGCGCCTGGGCCGAGGCGCTCCGGCTCGACCCCACGCTCGCCGCCGACGGCGCGGTCCGGCCCGCGCCGGGGTCCTGATCGCGAACGGCCTCCGGATGTCGCTCTACGGCCGCTACGTCCTGCCTCGCCGCCTCCACTTCGTCTGCGGACGGCGGCTCGCCCTCGCGGAGCGGGAGCGGATCGTGCCGCGGGCGCGCGGGCGGGTGCTCGAGATCGGCTTCGGCTCCGGGCACAACCTCCCGCTCTACGACCTCGAGCCCTCCGAGGAGATGTGGGCGCTGGCGCGGCCGGCGGTGGCGCGGGCCCGGGTGACGGTCGAAGGGATCGTCGGCGCCGCCGAGGAGGTCCCCCTCGCCGCCGCGAGCGTGGACACGGTCGTGAGCACCTTCACCCTCTGCACGGTCGGCGACCCGCTCGCCGCGCTCGCGGAGGCCCGGCGGGTCCTCCGGCCCGGGGGCCAGCTCCTGTTCTGCGAGCACGGCGAGGCGCCCGACGAGGCGGTGCGCCGCTGGCAGCGCCGCCTCGACCCGCTCTGGAGCCCGCTCGCCGGGGGCTGCCACCTCGGGCGGCCGGTGCCGGCCCTTCTCACGGCTGGCGGCTTCCGCGTCGGCGAGCTGGCGGCGCGCTATCTCGGCGGCTTCCGGCCGGCGAGCTTCCACTATCTCGGGGTGGCGGTGCCCGCGGAGCCCTGAGGGCGGAGGAGCGGGTCAGGTGGCGATCGCCACGCGATCCCGCCCCGCCGCCTTGGCGGCGTAGAGCGCGAGGTCGGCGGCGGCGAGCAGCGCCCTGAGGTCGGCCGCGTGCCCGGGGTAGACCGCGACCCCCGCCGAGAGGGTGCAGGCGATCCCCTGGCGGGGCGAGGTCGCGTACTGGCCGGCGAAGGCGCGGCGCAGGTCGTCGGCGCGCGCCGCCGCCTCCTCCGGGCTCGAGCCGGGCATCACGACCAGGAACTCGTCGCCGCCGTAGCGGCAGGCGAAGTCGGAGCGCCGCGTCTTGGCGCGCAGCAGCAGCCCGAGCTCGCGCAGCAGCTCGTCGCCCGCGGCGTGGCCGAGGCGGTCGTTGAGCACCTTGAAGCCGTCGAGGTCGAGCAGCACCGCCGCCAGCGGCTCGCCCGCGCGCTCGGCGCGCACCAGCTCGCGCTCGAGCGTCTCCTCGAGGTAGCGGCGGTTGAAGAGGCCGGTCAACGGGTCGCGCAGCGCCTGCTCGCGCAGCGACTCCTGGAGCGCCTCGATCTCCGCCAGGCGGCTCTGGAGGAGCCGGTTGGCCTCCGCCAGCGCGCCCTCCGCGCGCCGCCGCTCGCTCACGTCGCGCAGCAGCACGAAGCGGCCGGAGACCGGACCGTGCGGCGTGCGGTACTCGACCACGTCGGCCTCGAGAGTGCGCGGAGGGTCGCCGGGGACGGCGACCTCGAAGCGTCCGAGCGGGCCGTCGAAGGCGCGGCCCAGGAGCGCGGCCCAGGGGCCGGATTCGCCCCGCGAGGTCTGGCCCGAAGAGGTGGCCGTGGAGGGACCGAGCAGGAGCCGGGCGGCCGGGTTGCGGTCGATCACTCGCCCCTGTTCGTCGAGCACGACGAGGCCGGAGCCCATCACCTGCACTGCGGTCGAGCGCGCGGCCGGGACGAGGCCGACGAGGCCGAAGTGGACGACGGCGAAGGCCACGACGACACCCATCACGGCCATCGAGAGGGGTGTCGGGTCGAGACCGCGGACGGGGAAGCCGCCGAAGACGAAGCTGATGTTGGCCAGCCAGGGGATCGCCGAGCCGACGAGCACCACCACCGCCTGGCGGCGCAGCGCTCGCGGCAGCCGCAGCGCCGCCACCCCGAGCTGCCAGGTGCCGGCGGCGAGGCAGAGGTAGGAGTAGGCGATCACGCCCAGCCAGAAGACCGGACCCCGGCTGAAGGCGGCGAGGTTCTGCGCGCCGGGAAGGAGGTGGATGGTCGGCCACACGAGCCCGTGCCATTCGTTGGTGAGGGCGAAGAGGTAGGTGGCGGCCGGCACGGCGAAGAGCGCGGCCACCCGGCCCGGCGAGTCGAGCCAGCGGGCGCGGGCGAAGCGCACCGCGAAGAGGAGGAAGAGCGGGCAGCAGGCGAGGGTGCCGAGGTACTGGACCCGCACCCAGAAGAGCTTCGCCGGGATGTCCGTGACGGTGAGCTCGACCGCCGCGCCGAGCGACCAGAGCGCGACCACGAGCATGAGCCAGAAGAGCGGCTCGCCGCCCGGGCTCTCCTTGCGCCGGGCGCCGATCATCGCCGCCACCAGCGTCGCGATCCAGGCGGCGACGAGGGCCAGCAGCGCGAAGGAGGAGATCTCGCAGAGCACGGGCTCTCCGTGCATCCTGGACCTCGCGGCGCCGAGCGTCAAGCCTGGCGCAGGACGAGAGGCTAGGATCGCGGCCATGGACATGCGGACGACGGACCCCGGAGAGGTCGACTACGAGGCGTTGGCGGGCGAGGCGGAGGCGGTGCTGGCGGGGATCGGGGACCCGGTGACGGCGATGGCGACCCTCGCCTGCCTGGTCAAGGAGCGGCTCCCGCGGGCGAGCTGGGTCGGTTTCTACCGGGTCGTCGAGCCGGGGCTGCTGCGGGTGGGGCCGTACCAGGGGCCGCTCGGCTGTCTCGAGATCCCGTTCGATCGCGGCGTGTGCGGCGCCGCGGCGCGCGAGCGCCGGACTCAGCTCGTCCCCGACGTCCACGCCTTCCCGGGGCACATCGCCTGTGACGAGCGGGCGCGCTCGGAGCTCGTGCTGCCGGTCTTCGACGCCGCGGGCGAGCTGGTGGCGGTCCTCGACCTCGATTCGCACCTGCCCGCCGCCTTCGGCGAGGCCGACGCGCGCGGCCTGGAGCGGCTGCTCGCGCGTCTCCGTCCGGCCTTCGGCGTCCGGACCTGACGGGCCGGACCGGCAGACCGGTCGCGGGCGCGGCGCCGCAACGGGCCCGCCCTGTGCCAGACTCCGCGCCATGTCGGAGCCCAGCCAGGGCAGCACCCGCGTCGAGGCGCTCGGCCTCTGGACGCTCACCTCCCTCGTGGTCGGCAACATGATCGGCTCGGGGGTCTTCCTCCTCCCGGCCTCGCTCGCCCCGTACGGCGGCGTGAGCTTCCTCGGTTGGCTCGTGACCGCCGGCGGCTCGATGACGATCGGCCTCGTCTTCGCGCGGCTCGCCCGGCGGATGCCGGCGGCGGGGGGACCGTACACCTACACGCGCGAGGCGTTCGGCGACTTCGCCGGCTTCCTGGTCGGCTGGGGCTACTGGATCTCGAGCTGGTCGGCGGTGGCGGCGATCGCGGTGGCGATGGTCGGCTACCTGGGTGACCTCGTGCCGGCGGTGACCCGCACCCCGGTGGCGGCGGCCGGCAGCGCCATCGTCGCGATCGTGCTGCTCACCGCGGTCAACGTCGCCGGCGTGCGGCAGGCCGGCCTCATGCAGCTCGCTACCACGGTGATCAAGATCCTGCCGCTCGTCGCGGTGGCGCTCTTCGGCCTCTCGCGCTTCGACGCGGCGAACTTCCAGCCGTTCAACCCGACCGGTGGCTCGCTCTTCGCGGCGGTCCAGGCCTGCCTCACGCTCACCCTCTGGGCGTTCCTCGGCCTCGAGGCGGCGACGGTGCCGGCCGGCGACGTGCGCGACGCCCGCCGCACCATCCCGCGGGCGACGCTGCTCGGCATCGCCATCGCCGCCACCCTCTACATCGCAGCCACCGCGGCGGTGATGGGGATGGTGCCGCGCGAGACG
>JAHDVN010000023.1:0-1268 GCA_023384635.1 Thermoanaerobaculia bacterium | reverse complement strand
CCGTGCGCCGAGGCGGCGCGCGCGATCTGGGGGCCGGGGGCGGGGACGCTGGTGGCGCTCGGGGCGTTCGTCTCCTGCTTCGGCGCGCTCAACGGCTGGATCCTGGTGGCGAGCCAGGTGCCGATGGCAATCGCCCGCCACGGTCTCTTCCCCGCCTTCTTCGCCCGCCTCTCGCCGCGCGGCACGCCGGCGCTGGGCCTCGCGCTCTCGAGCACCCTGGCGTGCCTGCTGGTGGTGGCCAACTACACGAAGGCGCTGGTGGCGATGTTCACCGGGATGATCCTGCTCTCCACCCTCGCCTCGCTGATCCCGTTCGTCTTCTGCGCCATGGCCGACCTGCAGCTCACGGCGCGGGCCCGCGCCCGCGGCGGCCGCGAGCCGCTCGCCTGGGGGTTCGCGATCGCCGCGGTGGCCTTCGTCTACGGCCTCGTCGCCACCGCGGGCTCGGGCCAGGAGACGGTCTTCTGGGGGTTCCTCACCCTGATGTGCGGGATCCCGTTCTACGTCCTCGCCCGCTGGCGAAGCTCCGCCAGCCCGGTCGACTGAGCGGACGCCCGCCGGCCCGGGGCCGGGCGCGGCTCAGGCCAGGTTGTGGAAGACCTTCTGGACGTCGTCGTCCTGCTCGAGGGTGTCGACGAGCTTGAGGACCTCGTTCGCCTCGCGCTCGCCGAGCTCGACGCTGTTGAGCGGGATCCACTCCGGCTCGGCGGAGAGCGGCGCGATGCCGCGCTCTTCGAGGGCGTGCTGGAGGGTGCCGAAGTCGGCGAGGCCGCAGTGGAGGAGCAGCAGCGCCTCCCCCTTCTCGCCGAGCGACTCGCCCAGCTCCTCGAGCCCGTGGTCGATCAGGTCGAGCTCCAGCGCCTCCGCGTCGAGCCCCTTGGGGTCGAGGCGGAAGACCGCCATGTGCTTGAACTGGAAGGAGACGCTGCCGCTGTTGCCGAGGTTGCCGCCGCCCTTGTTGAAGATCGTGCGCACGCTCGACACCGTGCGGGCCGGATTGTCGGTCGCGGCCTCGACCAGCACCGCCACTCCGTGCGGGGCGTAGCCTTCGTAGAGGACCTCCTGGTAGTCGACCGCCTCCTGCCCGGAGGCGCGCCGGATCGCCGTCTCGACCTTCTCTTTCGGCATGTTCACGGCGCGGGCGTTCTGGAGCGCCCGGCGCAGGGTCAGGTTCCCGTCGGGGTTCGGGCCGCCGGCCTTGACCGCCATCGTGATCTGCTTGCCGATCCGGGCGAACTGCTTCGCCATCCGGTCCCAGCGAGCGAACA
>JAHDVN010000459.1 GCA_023384635.1 Thermoanaerobaculia bacterium | reverse complement strand
CCTCGCGGCGCTCTCGGAGGCGGAGATCGACCTGCTCTGCGATCTCGCGGCGCGGCGCCCGACCCCGCTCTGCCAGATCCACCTCCACCAGCTGGGCGGCGCGGTCGCGCGCGTCGAGGAGATCGCGACCGCCTACGCCGGCCGCGACGCCGCCTGGGTCGTTCACCTGATCGCCACCTGGACCGACCCGGCCGACGACGAGCGGGCGCGCGACTGGGCGCGCGGGGGGCGGGCGCGCCTCTCCTCGCTGGCCACCGATCGCACCTACCTCAACTTCCTCGGCGAGAGCGGCGCCGCGGACGTGCGCCGCGCCTTCGGTGAAGCCAAGCACGACCGCCTGCGCGCCATCAAGCGCCGGTACGATCCCGACAACCTCTTCCGGATCAACGCCAACATCCCGCCGGCCGGCTGAGCGGCGCCCCGCCACGGTTCACCTCCGGTTCACCTTCGCGGCCGCTCCACGCGGCCCGCGGCCCCCTACACTCCCCCGACATCGAAAGGGGGTTCTCATGATCGGCAGGCACCATCGACTCTCGATGCTCGTGGCAGTTGCCATTCTGGTCTGCGCGTGTGACCGCGACTCGGTCCGCCTCAGCCCCACCGCCCCGCCGGTGCCGCCGGTGGCACCGCCAGCGCCGACGTATGGCGGCTTCGTGGGGCCGGTCACGATCCTCGGCGCCGGTCCGACCGGCGACTGCGTCGGCGACCGGCTCGCCGAACAGGCCGGCTCCCGGTTCCAGCTGGAGGTGGGGCTCGAGCGGGCCGGCGACGGATCCTGGGTCGGGACCTACTACAGCTCGGCCTTCCTCAACGTGGCGGGCACCGGCTGCAGCGCCCGCGTGGTCGGTGCGGGCGGCGGCTACCTCGACCTCGATCTCTATCCCTATTGCGACTGGAGCGTCTCGGACTGGTCCTTCGCGGCGAGCTGCGTGCCGCCCAACTCGGCGCTCGTCGCCCGGCGGATGCGTCTGCCCGAACCTACGGGTGGGGCCGAGCTCGCCATCCGGGGAACTGGAACGATCCTCATCGTCCGCCACCCGGAGACGCTGCCGCCGCTGGAGCTCCAGGTCGAATACGACCTGGTCGACTCGACTCCCGGCAGCTGATCGCGATGCGCCTCCCGCCTCTCGCGCGGGGGTGATTTCGACAGCGTTCGCCGTCGCGTCCTCCGCGGGCAGCGGCGACGCGGGCTCTCGGAGCCCGGCCGCGCCGGGGCACCGCGTCGGCTCCCGAGGTCACGGTCTCGCTGTTCTTCGACCTGGAGCCCCGGCTCTGAGGCTCGGCAGGCGGAAACCGGGCCCCTCGCGCAGCGCGTCGAGGCGCGGGTCGACCCGCCAGAAGCGCGTCCAGGGGTCGCGCTCGGCGTGGGCGAGGGCGAGCTCGGCGAGCGCCCGCTCGCGGTCGCCGCGGGCCAGAGCCAGCAGGCCGCGCTCGAAAGGGGGAAAGAGGGCACCGAGCTCGACCAGGGCGTCGAAGGCGGCGCGGGCCTCCTCGGAGCGCCCGAGGACCGCCAGGATCCGGACGCGCTCGCGCCGTGCCCAGCGGCTCTCGTGGGTGGCCACGGCCTCGTCGAGCGCGGCGAGAGCCGCCTCGGGCCGGCCCGTGCGCTCCAGGACCCAGGCGCGCGCGATCCAGGCCACGGCGAAGTCCGGCGCGGGTTCCCACACGGCCAGGGCGTCGTCGAAACGGCGCGCGAAGAAGAGCGCCCAGCCGAGATAGGCCGCGGTGGACGGGGCGTCCGGGTCGAGGGCATGGCCCTGCCGGGCGGCCGCGATCCCCTCTTCGAAGCGACCGCGCGAGGCCAGCAGCAGGGCCAGCCAGCCGTGGGCCAGCGCGTCGTCCGGGGCGTGCGCGAGGGCGGTGCGGTAGGCCTCCTCGGCCCGGCGCGGCGCGCCCTCCAGCCACTCGCGGCGCATCCCCTCCACCGTCCACGAGGCACCCTCCCGGGGCGCGACGGCGAGGCTCCGCTGGGCAGCCCAGGCCATGCGGTGTGCGGCTTCCAACGACGGCAGGTGGCCCCCCGCCGCCGCGGAGTAGTAGCAGGCGGCCAGGGTCTGGAGCGCCGGGGGATGGCCGGGCTCGACCTCGAGGGCTCGCTCGAGCAGCGATATCGCGCGCAGCGTCGAGTGCCCGCGCAGGCGCCAGGCGGCGCGCGCGCGCAGGTAGAGATCGTAGGCGGTGACGCTGGCCGGGCGCCGGGCCTGCGGGCTCGGCACGCCGGACTCCGGCACCAGGTGGGCGACGACCGACCGCGCGACCTCGCGCGCGATCTCCTCCTCGAGCGCGAGCAGGTCGGCGAGACGCCGTTCGAAGCGACCGGTCCAGACCTCGCGGCCGGTCGCCACCTCGATCAGATGCCAACCGACTCGACAGCGATCCGCCTCGATCCGGAGCCTCCCGGTGAGGACGTGGCGGACGCCGAGAGCGAGCCCGGCGTCCTCCGGCCTCGCGTCGCGCGAGCGCAGCGCGGCGCGGTGCGAGGCGACGTGGAGGCCGGGGATCG
>JAHDVN010000458.1 GCA_023384635.1 Thermoanaerobaculia bacterium | reverse complement strand
AGAGGTGGCAGCCGTCGGCGGTGCCGACGAGCTGGACGGTCACGCGCACGCGCCCGTCGTCGCGCTGCACGCTCCCCTCGAGGACCGCACCGGCGCCGAGCCGGCGCCCGATCTCTCGCACGTCCAACGCCTGCCCGCGCAGGGCGAACGAGGAGGTGCGGGCCACCACCCCCAGCCCCTCGAACTGCGCGAGCAGGTTGAGGATCTCCTCGGCCAGGCCGTCGCAGAGCCACTGCTGGTCTGCGCCGGGGCTCAGGTCGAGAAACGGCAGGACGGCCACCTTCGGTTGGCACAGGGCCTCCATTGCCGGGCCCACGGGGGTTGCCACGGACGCGTCGGCGATCTCCTCCGTCGTCCCCGCGATGAACCGGTAGCCGAGGCCGTGGGCCGTCTCGACGTAGCGGGGTTCGCGCGCGTCGTCGCCGAGCGCCCGCCGGATCTGGGCGATCGCGCGCGTCTGGCTCCCCTCGGTGACGAAGGCGCCGTGCCAGACCGCCTCGTGGAGCTCCTCGCGCGTCACCAGCCGGTCGCGGTGAGCGACGAGGTGGAGCAGCGTCTGCAGCGCCTTCGGCTCGACCTCGAGGGCGGTGCCTCCCCTCGTGAGGCGCATGCCCAGCGCATCGAGGAGGAACTCGCCGAACTGGTAGCGGGCGGCCGGCACCTCTCACCTTTCCGGGACGTCGATCCTGCCGGAGATGATACGCCGCCAGGGTATCGTAGGCGGGCCGGGGAGCCGGCGATCGGGTCCGGGCCCCGGAGCGGAGAAGAGGAATGCGATTCGTCCGCAGCAGGACGGGACGATCCCGGGCCGCGGAGGCGGCGGCGCTGCTGCTCCTGCTCGCCGGACTCTCCGCCGCCGAGGCGCAGACTGCGGTGAGCCTCGAGGCGGTCTCCGGGTACGGGAACTTTCACGCCGCCGGGGTCGAGGCCGTGATCGCGGGGGACACGGACGGCGACGCGGCGGCGGCTCTGGAGTGGCGCCGCGCCGGTGCCCCTGCATTCCGGCCGGCCCAGCCGCTGGTGCGCGTGGCGCCCGACCGCTTCCTCGGCTCGCTCTTCGGCCTCGCGCCGGGCTGGGAGATCGAGGTGCGGGTCACCCTCACCGACCCGGACGGCGTGACCGGGCCGGCGGCGGCCACGGCCGCCTTCGCAACGCGCCCGGACCGCCTCGCGGAACCCTCCCTGCGCACCCTCTACGTCGCTCCCGGCGGCGACGACGGGAACCCCGGCACCGATCCGGCGCACCCGCTGGCCACGGTCCAGGCGGCGGCGAACCGCGCCCAGGCGGGGGACCTCGTGTCGATCGCTCCCGGCGTCTACCGGGAGAGCGTCACGGTGCCGCGCTCGGGCACCGCCGGGCAGCCGATCGTCTTCCGCGGCAGCGGTCCCGGCGCCGTCCTCGACGGCGCGGACGCGGGGATCGCCGCCGGTGTCGCCTGGACGCCGATCGGAGGCGGCACCTGGTCGCGCGTGACCGGCTTTCCGACCGGTCACGTGACCACCGAGCTCGGACGACTCTTCCGCTACGGCTCGCTCGGCGAGCTCGCGGCGCTCGCGGCGGGGCCGCCCGGCGGCTTCCACTTCGACGGCACGACGCTCTCCGTCCGCTTCGCCGACGGCTCCGCGCCGGCGGACCACACGCTCCACGTCGCCCGGTACGAGAACGGCTTCCTCGTCGACGGCCGCAGCCACGTGCGGATCGAGGACCTCGAGATCCGCCACTACGGCAGCGGCGACTACGGCAAGGGGGTCTACCTGCGCTACGCCTCCGACTGCGCGGTACGCGGTTGCCGGATCCGCGAGGTGGGCGCGGCGGGGGTCTGGATCAAGGGGGGCGACCGCCACCTGGTCGAGCGCAACGAGATCGGGGATACCTCGATTTTCGACTGGCCCTGGGAGGAGACGAAGGGGAGCTCGGCAGAAAACGTGGCGATCCTCTTCACCGACGAGATCGGCCGCGGCCACGTGGTCCGCCGCAACGCGGTGGACGGGACGTTCAACGGCATTGCGCCCTGTGGCGCCTCGCCGCCGCCGGGAGGGTACGCGAACGAGACCGACGTCTACGAGAACCTCCTCTCCCGCCACACCGACGACGCCTTCGAGCCCGAGGGCTGGTGCGCCAACGTCCGTCTCTGGGGCAACCGGATCGAGCGCGTCCACATGGCGTTCGCGGTGGCGCCCGCCGCGCCGGGGCCGCTCTGGATCGTGCGCAACACGGCGTGGGGAATCGGCGCCACCCGCACCAGCCAGCTCGACGGCTACACGGCGAGCGCGCTCAAGATCAACAGCGGCTACGCGACGCCGGTGGGGCCGGTGCTGCTGCTGCACAACAGCTTCGTCACCGCGGCGCCGGCGACGGACGCGCTGGCCCTCCTGAACCCCGGCGAGAGCACCTGGATCCGGGCCCGCAACAACGTCTTCGCCGCCACCGCCGACGTGATCTGGAAGGTGAACCCGGTGGCGCTCGACCTCGACGGCGACGACCTCTGGACGACGGGGCCGCG
>JAHDVN010000022.1 GCA_023384635.1 Thermoanaerobaculia bacterium | reverse complement strand
AACCGGGTCAGCAGCGCGTAGAGCTCGGCGCAGGCGGGACAGCCGTCGAGGTGGTCGAGCAGCCGCTCGCGCTCCTCCTCGGAGGCCTCGCCGGCCTGGACGCGGTCGATCAGGGGCTCGAGCTCCCGGCAGTCGCTCATGTCGCTCTCCTCACGCCGCCTCCTCCACCGCCCGGCGCAGGTGGCGCAGGCCGCGAAAGAGGAGGTTCTTGGTCATCGCTTCGCTGGTGCCGAGCACGCCGGCGATCTCGCGGATCGGCAGGCGGTGGAAGTAGCGCAGCTCGAGCGGCTGCCGGTAGCGCTCGTGGAGGCCCGCGAGGGCCCGGCGCAGCCGCCCCCGGCGCTCGCGGTCGAGCAGCTCCTCCTCCTGCGCCGCGGGGGCGGCGAACGCCTCCCCCTCCGCTCCCACCTCCGTGAGCGCCACGGCGGTCCCCCGCCGCCCGGCGCCGCGCACCCGGTTCAGGCCCTCGTGGTGCGCGATCCGCAGCAGCCACGAGCGGAAGCTCGCCTCCCCCCGGAAGCTCCCCAGCGCCCGCCAGGCCTTGAGGAAGACGATCTGGGTGAGGTCGAGCGCCTCCTCGCGGGAGCCGGCGAAGCTCCAGACGGAGCGGAAGACCAGCCGCTCGTGGCGCCGCATGAGGGCGTCGAACGCCCCCCGGTCGCCTGCCGCCGCCGCCGCTGCCAGCTCCTCGTCGCTCGTCACGGGCCTCTCCCGCTGCAGATAGACACCGGTCCGGCCCGAAAGTTAGCAGGCGGCCAAGGGACGGCGCGCTAGACTCCACCCCATCGCCCCGCGCCGGCTCCGGCCGCGCTTTCGCTTCCCCTTCCGGCCACCCACGGAGGATCCGATGGCCCGACCCCCGCTCTCCGCCCTGCTGCTGCTTTTCCTGCTCCCCTTCGCCGCGCCGGCCCTGGCCGAGACGCCCCCTGCCGAGTGCCCGCCCTGCCCGGAGGCCGCTCCGGAGGTGCCGCCGCCCCCGCTCTGGAGCGGCGGGCTGGGTCTCTCGCTCGTCATGACCTCGGGCAATTCCGACGTGCGCAGCTTCGGCCTCGACCTCGCGCTGAAGCGCCTCCCCGATCCGTGGGGATTCGAAGCCGGCCTCGTGGCGACGCAGGTCGAGGAGGAGGGCGATACCAGCGCCGAGCGCCTCTTCGCCCGCGCCCGCGCCGAGCGCGCGCTCGACGCGCGGTGGCGGCTCTTCGGCGGCCTCTCGGCCGAACAGGACGAGTTCGCCGGCCTCGACCGCCGCACCGTGGTCGAGACCGGGGCGGTCTGGCACGCGTTCGAGGGGCCCCGCCGAAGCCTCGCCCTCGACTTCGGGCTCACCTGGACCGACGAGCGCCTCGTCGCGGGCCCCGGCGACAGCGCCCTCGGAGGGCTCGCCGGGATCGCCTACAGCTACCGCTTCGGCGAGACCGCCACCTTCCGCGAGCGCGCGATCTGGTACCCCTGCTTCGAGGAAGGGGCCAACTGGCGTCTCACCTCCGAGACGGCCCTCGAGGCGGGTCTCACCTCCCGCTGGGCGCTGAAGCTCGCGCTGCTCGTGCGCTACGACAACCGGCCGGCGCCGGGGTTCGAGGAGACCGACACCACGACCACCGCCTCGCTGGTCTGGAAGCTCTGAGCCGGGTCAGTCGCGGGGCGCGCCGCCGGGGCCCACGGCCACGGTGAGCGGCCGCTCTCCGGGCTCGAGGTGGAGGGTCCGCGTCGGGAAGGCGAAGTGGACGCCCCGCGCCCCGAGCGCGCGGCAGATCTCGAGGTTGATCGCCTGCTGCACGTCCATGTAGATGCCGAACTCCGGCGCCTCGACGAAGTAGACCGCCTCGAAGTCGAGCGAGCTCGCCCCGAACTGCTTGAAGTGGACGCGGTCGGGCCGCGCCAGGTCCTGGCGCTCGATGATCCCGCGCACCAGCCCGGGGATCTCCTCGAGCCGTTCCACCGGCGTGTTGTAGACGACCCCGAAGCCGAACACGATCCGCCGCTCGGTCATCCGCTTGTAGTTGCGCACCCGGCTGCCGAGCAGGTCGTTGTTCGGGAAGACGAGCTGCTCGCCCGAGATGCTCCGGATCCGCGTGGTCTTGAGGCCCACGCGCTCGACCGTGCCGCTGAACTCCCCGACGTTGATGAAATCGCCGACCACGAACGGCTGGTCGAGGGCGATGGCGATCGAGGCGATGAGGTCGCCGAGGAAGTTCTGCGCCGCCAGCGCCACCGCGATGCCGCCCACGCCGAGGCCGGCGACCAGGGCGGTGACGTCGAAGCCGAGGTTGTCGAGGGCGAGCAGCGCCACCAGCGACCAGAGCGCCACGCGGCCGATGTAGGCGAGGACCTGGAAGCTCGTGGCCCGGCCGGTGGCCCCGGCCTCGGCCTCCCGCTTCGCCCGGGCGAGCATGCCGGCGATCCAGCGCTCGCCCCACAGCCCCGCCTGGAGGAGCACGATCACGGCGGTGGCGGCGTGCACGGCCATGACGCCGCGCGTCGGCAGCGTGACCGCCGCGGCGCCGGAGAAGAGGGCGAGCGCGGCGAGGAACCACCAGCGGGTGGCGCGGAGGACCTCGACCACGACGTCGTCGAAGCGCGTCGTGGTGCGTGCCGCCACCCGGCCGATCACCGAGACCAGCAGCGCCTTGAGGAGCAGGAAGACCACGAGCAGGCCGCCCGCGATCGTCCCCGCCAGGATCCACGCCTCCACCGGATTGCCCAACACCGTCCGCTCGAACAGCTCCATGCATCCCCCTCCTCGTCCGGTCGAGGCTACCAGACGGTCCCCGCGGGACCGGAGCGCGCCCCGGCCTCAGGCGGTCTGCGGGCGCTGGCGAGGGCGCATCTCGACGCCCGCGCGCGGCAGGACCTTGGTGTCGGCGGGGACGCTCTCGGTCACCAGCGCGTGCGCCGCCACCAGCACGCGGTCGCCCAGCGTCACGCCGCCGATCACCGCCGCGTAGGCGCCGAGCACCACGTCGTCACCGATCCTCGGCATCTCGCCGATCCGCGCCACCGTCGGGGCGCCGAGCGTCACCCCCTGCATGAGCAGGGCGCGGCTCCCCACGCGCACCGCGTTGCCCACCACCACCCCCACGCCGTGGCTGATCCGGAGCCCGGGCCCGAACTCGGCCGCCGGGGCGATGTCCACGCCGGTGAGGAAGAGGTTCAGGCGCGCGAGCGCGGGGCCGGCGAACGGGATCCGCCGGCGGCGGAACCAGTGCGCCAGCCGGTGCAGCAGCACCGCCTGGTAGCCGTTGTCGAAGAGGAGCGACTCGAGCACGTACCAGGGGAAGCCCCGGGCGTGGGTCTCGCGGAGGCGGCGCGTGTCGGCGCGGAGGTTGCCGCTCATGGCGAAGGGAAGGGTAGACCGCGCGCGGCCCGGGGGCAAGCCGCCCGGACCGTCAGGCGCCGGCGGCCGGCGGCGCCCGGCGCGCCCCGCCGGTGACCGTCGCCACCACGCCGGCGAGCGCCAGGGCGGTGCCGAGGAGGCTCCGGGCGGTCACCGGCTCGTCGAGGAAGAGGGCGCCGAGCAGCAGCGCCACGATCGGGACGATCGGCGCGAAGACCCCCGCTCGCAGGTTGTCCACCCAGCGGTAGGCGTGGGTCATGAGGAGTTGGGCCACCACCGAGGAGGCGCCCACGACGGCCACGAAGAGCCACGCCCGCGGGCTCGGGGTCCGCCACTGCCAGAGGCCCATCGGCGCCGTGGCGAGGAGCCCGAAGAGGCTGAACGAGCCGTAGACCGACCACGAGCTCTCGGTGCGCCGCGCCGCGCGGATCGCCGTGACCGCCGCCCCGGAGAGCACCGCCGAGGCGAGCCCCGCCGCGGCCCAGACCCCGAGGCGCACCCCGCCGCCGACGTGGAGGTGGGAGGAGACCACGAGGGCGAGGCCGGCGAGCGCCACCCCGAGCGGCACCAGCCGGCGCCAGGTCAGCTGCTCGCCGAGGAAGAGGGCGGCGAAGAGCGCCGCCCAGACCGGCGAGGAGTGGTTCAACAGCGTCGCCAGCCCCACCGGCACGTGCTCGATGGCGAGGAAGAAGAGGAGCACTGCGGTGCCGCCGAAGATGCCCCGGTAGAGCAGCAGGTCGACGCGGTCGAAGGTCAGGGCCCGCCGCAGCAGCGAGGGGGCGAGCGCGAGCGGCAACAGCATCAAGGCGAAGCGCAGGAACGCCACCTCGGCCCCGGAGAGCTCGGCCGTCGCCAGCTTGGTGGCGAACGCCATCACCCCGAAGCTCGTCGAGGCGAGGGTGAAGGAGAGGAGAGCCCGACGCTCGGGCGCGAGGGGGGTCACGGCGCGGACCGGATCTCAGAGGGGCGGCTCGGCGGCGGCGAGGAGGGGTTCCCGCAGCCACTCCGGGAGCGGACGCCGCTCCCCGCTCGCGAGGTCGATGCAGACGGTCACCACCCGGCCGGTCGCCCGCGGGTCGTCCTCTCCCTCGCCGCGAATCGCGAAGGCGAAGGCGCAGGAGCTCTCCCCGACCCGCTCGATCCTCGCCTCGATCTCCAGTCGATCTCCGTGGGCGAGCGGCCGGCGGAAGTCGGCCTCCACGTGCACCGAGGGGAAGCCGAGCCCCTCGGCCGCCACCAGCCGCGCATACGGCCGCGACACGGCGGCGGCGAACAGCTCCTCCATCGCCACGTGGAAGTAGTGGAGGATGCGGGGCATGTAGACGATCCCGGCGGGGTCGCACTCCCCGAAGCGCACGGTGAGCGGGAGGCGGCAGAGCATGCCGGGAGAGTACCGCTGGCGCGGCGTTCCGGCATAGGCTCACGCGCGACGACGGAGGTCCGAATCGATGCCGCTCGCCCGCGTCTGCGTCTTCTGCGGCTCCAGCCCCGGGGCCGACCCCGCCTTCGCCGCCGCCGCCCGCGCGCTCGGCGGCCTGCTCGCCGCGCGCGGCCTCGAGCTGCTCTACGGCGCCGGCAACGTGGGGCTCATGGGGATCCTTGCCGACGCCGCCCTGGCCGGCGGCGGGCGGGTGACCGGGGTCATCCCCCGCTTCCTGGTGGACAAGGAGCTCGCCCACCTCGGGCTCACGCGGCTCGAGATCGTCGACTCGATGCACGAGCGCAAGGCCCGGCTGGCCGACCTCGCCGACGCCTTCGTCGCCCTGCCCGGCGGCATGGGCACCCTCGAGGAGGTCTGCGAGGTCACGACCTGGGCACAGCTCGCGCTGCACCGGAAGCCGATCGGCCTGCTCGACGTCTCGGGCTACTACCAGCCGCTCCTCGCCTTCCTCGACCGCGCCGTGGCCGAGCGCCTGCTGCGGCCCGAGCACCACGGTCTCCTCCTGGTCGAGAGCGAGCCGGCCCGCCTCCTCGACCGCTTCGCCGAGCGCGGCCCGGAGCCGGCCGAGAAGTGGATCGACCGCACCTGACCCCGCCGCCTCCGTGGAGCCCCTCGAGGAGACCCCGATGAACCGAACCGAGCCGAAGCGCCGCTCTTCCAGCTGGAGCCGCGCCCTCCTCGCCTGCGGCTGCCTCCTCCTGCTCGGCCTCGGCGCCTGCGGCGTCGCCCTCTGGAAGGGCGTCTCCTTCCTCGGCGCACGCGCCCCCGAGCTGACCGGGAAGGCCGGCGCCGCTCTGGAAGCGGCCTCGGGAGCCGCCGGCGACCTTCTCCAGGAGGCTGCGAGCCGCGTGGAGAGCTCGGCCGACCTCGCCGAGGAGAGGCTCCGCGCCCGCTGGGCGGAGCTCTCCGGCGCCCTGAGCGACCTCCAGACCGACGAGGGGGCCCGCCGCCTCTGGCGCGCCAACCCCGCCCTCGCCGAGCGGTTCGGCAGCGAGGAGGAGTTCGTCGCCCGCGCCCGCCAGTGGCGGCCGAAGGTCGCCCGCGACCTGCCGGCCTGGGACCCGGCGGCCTTCGAGGTGAAGCCGTTCCTCGACTCCGGGCGCCCGGGCGTGGAGATCGCCTACGCCAACCGCCGCGGTAGCCGCGTCCGGCTGGTCTGGCGGGGCACCGAGCTCAGCTACATCGAGGTGCAGTAGCCGCGACAGGGCCCCCGGAGGGGTGTAGAATCTTTCCACGCACCCCGCCGAGGAATTCAACACGACCGCTAAACCACTCCCCTCCAGGTACTTCCGGGGCCGCGCGGAGAATTCCCGCAGCGGGGCGTGGAATCTCTCCACAGCGTCGGGTTCTTGCGGCACGCCGGAGTCCTTCCGTGGAACTTCTTGCTTTGTAAATATTTACGAGAATTTCCGAGGGCCGCCGTCGAGTTGGCCCGCACCTTGCTGTAGGGAAAGGCGCATGGCTAACGCACGATAGGAGACACGACCATGACCGTCCTCTTCGTCCTCTTCACCTTCGCCCTCTTCCTCGGGATCGACTACGCGCTCCGCCACCGCCAAGCCGCGCTCCAGCCGGCTCCGGTCCGCGCCGCCCGCCACGAGGCGGTTCTGCCCCCGCTGGGCGAGCCGATCTGGGTCGCCGGCTTCCAGGTCTCCGACGAGCTCCGCTACCACCCCGGCCACACCTGGGCCCGCCCGCTGACCGCCGAGATCGCCGCTGTCGGGATCGACGACTTCGCCCGGCAGCTGCTCGGCCGCGCCGAGCGGGTCGAGCTGCCCGCCCCCGGCACCTGGGTCCGCCAGGGCTCGCCGATGGCCAAGGTCACCCAGCACGGCCGCACCGTGACTCTGGTCGCCCCGGTCGACGGCGAGGTGATGGAGGTCAACCCGCAGCTCGCCGGCCAGCCCAGCCTGACCACGGACGACCCGTACGGCCGCGGCTGGCTGGTCAAGGTGCGCGCCGGCGAGCTCGGCCGGAGCCTCCAGAACCTGCTCGGCGGCAGCCTCGTCCGGCGCTTCATGGAGGACTCCCGCGAGCGGCTGCAGCACTCGCTGATGGCCCTCTCCGGTACCGTCCTCGCCGACGGTGGCGAGCCGGTCGCCGACTTCGCCCGCCACCTCACCGACGAGGAGTGGCAGCGGCTGGCCCGCGAGTTCTTCCTCTCATGACACCGGCGGCCGATCGACCAACCCTCCAGGGACGATGATCGCGATCGAACCCAAGGCGCTTCTCATCGACATCACTCGCTGCATCGGATGCGGCGAGTGTGTCGGTGCGTGTCTGGAAGCGCACGACCTGCCCGGAACAGCCGACGACGTCAAGGGCCTCTCCGACAAGGCCCTCACCGCCCTCGCCGAGAAGGACGACCTGTACATCCGCCAGCTCTGCCGCCACTGCATCGACCCGGCCTGCGCCAGCGTCTGCCCGGTGGAGGCGTTCCGCAAGCTGCCCAACGGCCCCGTCGTCTACGACGCCGACCGCTGCATGGGCTGCCGCTACTGCATGCAGGCCTGCCCGTTCAACGTGCCGAAGTACGAGTGGTTCAGCGCCAACCCCCGGGTGGTGAAGTGCGACTTCTGCGTCCACCGCCAGGCCGAGGGGAAGGTGACCGCCTGCACCGAGGCCTGCCCGGCCGAGGCGACGATGTTCGGCACCCGCGAGGAGATGCTCGCGCTGGCGCACCAGCGGCTGGCCGAGGATCCCGACGCCTACTACCCCGAGATCTACGGCGAGCACGAAGTGGGCGGCACCTCCGTCCTCTTCCTCTCGCCGGTGCCGTTCGCGGAGCTCGGCTTCCGCACCGACCTGCCGACCGGCGCGCTCCCTCATCTCACCGGCAAGGCGCTCGCCAAGGTGCCTGGAATCGTGACCATCGGCGGCGCCTTCCTCTTCGGCCTCTGGTGGCTCACCCATCGCCGCGAGGAGGTCGCCCTCTACGAGGCCGGCCTCGCGCAGGAGAAGCACGATGCCTGAGCCCGGCCCCTACCGCCTGACCTTCTGGCGCGCCTTCTTCTTCCTCACCCTCGCCGCCGGCCTGCCCGCCCTCGTGGTCCGCTACACGCAGGGAATCGGTGCGGTTTCCAACCTCTCCGACGAGTTCCCCTGGGGGCTCTGGATCGGCTTCGACCTGCTCTGCGGCGTCGGGCTGGCGGCCGGCGGCTTCACCGTCACCGCGATGGTCTATCTGCTGAACCTGAAGCGCTTCCACGCCATCGTGCGGCCCGCGGTGCTCACCGCGTTCCTCGGCTACGCGCTGGTCATCGCCGCGCTGCTCGTCGACCTCGGGCGCCCCTGGAACATCTGGCACCCGATCATCATGTGGAACCCGCGCTCGGTGATGTTCGAGGTCGGCTGGTGCGTGATGCTCTACACCACCGTCCTCTTCCTCGAGCTCTCGGGCATGCTCTTCGAGCGCTTCGGCTGGACCCGCGCGGTCAAGGTCCAGCGCGTCGCCACCCTGCCGCTCGTCATCCTCGGCGTGCTGCTCTCCACCCTCCACCAGTCGTCGCTCGGGGCCCTCTACCTGATCGCCCCGCACAAGCTGCATCCGCTCTGGTACTCCGGGGCGCTGCCGTGGATCTTCTGGACCTCGGCGGTAGCGGCCGGCCTGGCGATGACGATCGTCGAGTCGAACCTCTCGGCGCGCGCCTTCAAGCGCCAGCTCGAGCTGCCGATCCTCACCGACCTGTCGCGCATCCTGGTCGTCGCGCTGGGCGTCTTCGGCGTCTTCCGCCTCACCGATCTCGCCTACCGGCAGGCGCTCGGCTACCTCTTCGAGGCGAGCTACGAGTCGGCCTTCTTCCACCTGGAGTTCCTGGCCGGCGTGGTGCTCCCGTTCGTGCTCCTCGCCTCGGAGAAGCGGCGGCGCAATCCCCGCATCCTCTACGGCGCGGCGCTGCTGGCGGTGATGGGCTTCGTGGTCAACCGGCTCAACGTCGCGGTGACCGGCCTCGAGACCGCCGCCGGCCAGCGCTACGTCCCGGCCTTCACCGAGCTGCTGATCTCGATCTTCATCGTCTCCATCGGCTTCGCCGCCTTCGGCGTGGCCGTGAAGTACTTCAAGGTCTTCCCCGAGGAGGAGCACGCGGCCGCGCCGGTGCCGGGCCTGCCCCCCGAGCGGCTCGCCCCCTTCGCACGGACGACCTAGGAAGGGATCGCCATGGTGTCCACCGTCCAGCCGGAGCCCGCAGCGCCGCGGCGCCCCCTCGCCCGTCGCCTCGGGTTCCGGCTGGCGGTGGCGCTCTCGCTCGGCACCCTCGCCCTCCTCGCCGCGGCCTCGATCTGGAACCTCCAGCTCCAGCGCCAGCACCTCACCCGCATGGTCGAGCGGCGCGCCGCTTCGATCGTCGACATCATGGCCGCCTCCACCCGCCAGTCGATGCTCGAGAACGACGCCTCCGAGCTGCGGCGCCAGCTCTCCCGCTTCGCGGCGGTGCCCGACATCGAGCGCGTGCGCGTCTTCGACAAGCAGGGGCAGATCCGCCACTCGAGCGACGGCGGCGAGGTCGGCCGCATGGTCGACCTCAACGCCGAGCAGTGCATCTCCTGCCACGCCGCCGACCAGCCGCTCGTCCATCTCGACATCGACGACCGCTCGCGCATCTTCGAGCGCCCCGGCCAGGGGCGCGTCATCGGCGTGATCCTGCCGATCGCCAACGAGGCCTCCTGCTACGGCGGGCCCTGCCACGCCCACAGCGCGCAGCAGACGATCCTCGGCGTGCTCGACGTCCAGCTCTCGCTGGCGAGCGTCGACCGCAGCATCCGCACTTCGGAGCGGCAGCTGCTCTTCGGCATGGTGGGCACCGGCCTCGCGGTGCTGGCCCTCGCCTGGCTGCTGGTCTGGCGCTTCGTGCTGCGGCCGGTCGGCGCCCTCACCGCCGCGGCGCCGAAGGTGGCCGGCGGCGACTTCGCCACCCGCGTCCCCGCCCGGCGCCGCGACGAGCTCGGCGAGCTCGCCGAGAGCTTCAACCGCATGGCGGCCGAGCTCGGCGCCACCCACGCCCAGCTCGAGGACTGGGGTAGGACCCAGGAGCAGCGCGTGGACGCCAAGAGCGCCGAGCTCGCCCAGGCCCACCAGCAGATGATCCAGGTCGAGAAGATGGCCTCGCTCGGCAAGCTGGCGGCGATCGTGGCCCACGAGCTGAACAACCCGCTCGCCGGGGTCGCCACCTACGCCAAGCTGCTGCAGCGGCGGGTGGCCGAGGTCGAGTCCGCGCCCGCCGCCGAAGGCGAGTCGGACTTCCGGCGCATCCTCCATCTGATCGAGACCGAGGCCCTGCGCTGCGGCAACATCGTGAAGAACCTGCTCCTCTTCTCCCGCACCCCGACCGCGGTCATGGCCGATGCCGAGCTCGCGCCGATCGTCGAGCGCGTGGCGCTGCTCGTCCAGCACCAGGCCGACCTGCGGGAGATCGAGCTCGTCCGCGACCTGCCCGCCGGGCTCCCGCGCGTGCCGTGCGACGCCGCCCAGATCCAGCAGATGCTCCTGGCCCTGGTGATGAACGCGCTCGAGGCGACCCCCCAGGGGGGCCGGGTCGCGATCGGCGCCCGCGCGCGCGACGGGCGGATGCTCCTTGCCGTCTCCGACACCGGCCGCGGCATCCCGCCCGAGGTGCTGCCGCAGATCTTCGAGCCGTTCTTCACCACCAAGGAGGCGGGGGCCGGCGTCGGGCTCGGTCTCGCCGTGGTCTACGGCATCGTCGAGCGCCACGGCGGGCACGTGTCGGTGGCCTCCGAGCCCGGCGGCGGCACCACCTTCACCGTCGACCTGCCGCTCGACCGGCCCGCCGAGGCCGCGGGCGGGGAGGCATCCCGATGAGCGAGAGCCCGAAGCAGGAGAAGCAGGTCTCGATCCTCATCGTCGACGACGAGCCGATCGTCGGCCAGTCGCTCGGCGACTGGTTCCGCCACGAGGGCTACCGGGTCGAGACCGCGAGCGGCGCCAAGGAAGCGCTGCGGATGGTGGCGGAGCGCGAGTACGACATCGCGCTGCTCGACATCAAGATGCCGGGGATCGACGGCCTGGAGCTCCAGGAGCGCCTCTCGCGCGACTGCCCCGACCTCACGGTGATCATCATGACCGCCTACGCCTCGGTGGACTCCGCGGTGCGGGCGCTCAAGTCGGGAGCCTACGACTACATCACCAAGCCGTTCGACCCCGAGGAGCTCTCGCACCTGATCCGCCGGGCGAGCGAGCACCGCTCGCTCCGCTCCGAGAACCTGATGCTCAAGGAGCAGCTCGCCTCGGTGACCGGCCCCTCGGCGATCGTCGGCGTCTCCCGGGCCATCGGCCACGTGTTGCGGCTGATCGACGCAGTGGCCGCCACCGACGCCACGGTGCTGATCCGCGGCGAATCGGGCACCGGCAAGGAGCTGGTGGCGCGGGCGATCCACACCCGCTCCAACCGGCGCTTCGGGCCGCTCGTGGTGGTCAACTGCGGGGCGCTGCCGGAGGGGGTGCTGGAGAGCGAGCTCTTCGGCCACGAGAAGGGGGCCTTCACCGGCGCCCAGCAGCGGCGCAAGGGGAAGTTCGAGCTGGCCGACGGCGGCACCATCTTCCTCGACGAGATCGGCACCGTGACGCCGCGGGTGCAGGTCGAGCTGCTGCGCGTGCTCGAGGAGAAGGCGGTCACCCGCGTGGGCGGGAGCGGCGAGGTGCGCACCGACTTCCGCACCATCGCCGCCACCAACCTCGACCTCGAGGAGGCGGTGCGCAACGGCGAGTTCCGCGAGGACCTCTTCTGGCGCCTGAACGTCTTCGCGATCGACCTGCCGTCGCTGCGCGAACGGCCGGAGGACATCCCGGTGCTGGCCGAGCACTTCCTCGAGAAGTTCACCAGCGCCATGAACCGCCGGGCGATGCGCTTCTCGCCCGAGGCGATGGAGGCGCTCCAGAGCTACGCCTGGCCCGGCAACGTGCGCGAGCTCCAGAACGCCATCGAGCGAGCGGTGGTGCTCGGCAAGCCGCCGGTGCTCCAGGTGGACGACCTGCCGCTGCGCATGACCGCCGCCCCCGCCGGGGACGCGCCCCAGGCCGGGGCGCGATCGCTCGAGGAGATGGAGAAGGCGCACATCCGTCGTATCCTCGAGGAAACCTCCTGGAACATCTCCCAGGCGGCCAAGCTGCTCGAGGTGGACCGCGGCACGCTCTACAACAAGATCCGCAAGTACGGGTTCGAACGGGAGGGAGCCGAGGCCTGACGGCGACGGGCCGATGGAGCCCCCGGCGCCAGACCCGCCCGCGGCAGCGGCCCGCCCGCCGATCGAGGAGGTTCGCTTCCTCCCGGTCGCCGCGCCGCTCGCCGACCTCCCCGCCCTGGTCGCCGCCGTCAGCCGCCGGCTGGCCGTCCCCTGCCGCCTGATCCCGGAGCTCCCCGGCCTCGACCTCCGTGAGCTCGCCGGCCGCAACCAGCTCGACGCCGACCCCTTCCTCGCCTCCCTCTCGGCCCGCGTCGAGAACCCCACCCGCCCGGTCGTCGCCGTCACCGACCGCGACCTCGGCCTGCGGATCTTCACCTTCGTCTTCGGCTGGGCCGAGGTCAACGGCAAGGCCGCCCTGGTCTCGCTCGCCCGCCTCCGCCCCGAGTTCTACGGCGAGCCGCCCGACCCCGCCCTCTTCGCTCGCCGCGCCGTCGCCGAGATCCTCCACGAGCTCGGCCACGTCTTCGGCCTCGAGCACTGCCGCGACGCCAACTGCCTCATGCACTTCTCCAACCGCATCGAAGCCGTCGACATCCGCGGCATCGAGCTCTGCGAGACCTGCCAGGGCCGGCTGGGGCAGCCGTTCGAGAGGGGATCGGGAGGGGTGGGGGGCGGGTACTGAGGCGGCCGGACCCTCGCGGTCTCTAGCCTCCCGAGACGGGGATTCGAAGCCGTTCCGGCGGCCGCGGCTCCTGCCTCTCCTTCTCGACCAGGTCGCTCAGCGGAAGCAGCCGTGGGTTCCCTCCGTTGCTATAGAGCAAGACCCACCGCTCCCGGTCGGGGAAGCGCCGCGCCGCGAACTCCTCGAGCTCGGCGTACGAGAACGCTCTCTTTCGCAGGTACAGCACGTCGTCGCTGAGGTCCGGCTTCGGATTCCGGAGGTACCGGGCCCAGGTCCCCTGGATTCGCGCCTCGTAGAAGACGACGGCGCTCTTGCTCGCGGCGCGCTCGACCATGTCGTAGGCACGCTGATGCCGCCTGGCGCCGAAGTAGAGCGATTCCAGGTTGACCGGCCAGAAGAAAGCCAACGCCACGGCCGCGCCGCCGGCGAGAAACGCGATCCTCCGGCTCCTCGCCGTGAACCACCCCAGAGCGGATGGCATCTCGCTCCTCCGCAGGCCATCGGCACAGAGGACGGCCAGCCAGGGCAGAGCCTCGTAGAGATAGATCGGGCCAGTCGAGACGACTCCCGCCTTCGGAATCAGGAAACGGTATGCGAGCAGGGCGCCCAGCATCCCCCACAGCAGCCGCCGGCCCCTGACCGGGCGCGCGAAGAACGCACAGACGAGCAGCAACGGGAACCCCGCCTGCCAGACGTGCAGGCGCGCGAGGCCATTCATCACCGAGGAGGTCACTGTCGCCGCGGAGTGCCCCTTGCTCACGAGCGCCGCCGTGTCCGCGACCTTGTAATCGATGTGGTAACCCGTCCTGAAGGCATCGCCGGTCTGCACCAGGTTCACCGCAGCGAGCGCTGCGAGGCCTCCGAGCACGCCGGCTCCGACGAGGGCCGCGTGGAGCCACTTCCGTCTCGGGCCGCCACCGTGCTGCCCGGCCAGCAGAGCAGCCGCTGCCACCGGGACGAAGAGGAGGCCCGGGAAGGGCCGCACCAGCAGTGCGAACCCGAAGGCCAGCCCGGCACCGAGAGCCGTGAGGGCCCGCGGCCTCCTTTCCCACGCCACGAGACCAACCAGGCCCAGGCTCGCGAACAGAGCCGAAGCGGGCTGGGAGAGTCGTGTCGCACCCGTGAGAAGAAACTGCGGGGAGACCGCCAGGAGCACTGCTGCCAGGAGCGCGGTTCGCCGGTCGTAGAGGCGGGCACCCAGCACGAAGGTGACCACGAGCAGAGCCGCCGACACCACCGGCACTGCGGCGTTTCGGAGCCCCACCTTCCCGGCCGCGGCGAGCAGCAGCGGGTGGCCGATCGGGTACTTCCCGAACCAGCCCCTGTCGTTGAGGATCATGAACTCGTTCGCGAAGTGCTCCGGATCGTCCGGTACTTCGTTCACGAGGCGCCCCGCCTCGAGAGTGTCGGCGATGAAGTCGTAGACGTACTCGTCCTGGGTCGTCGCCGCCCCCTGCAACACCCCGGCGCGCAGCGAGAGGGTCGCGAGAAGGACGAAGCCGGCCAGGAGGGCGAGGCTCATCGGCCAGGCGGCGAATCGGTCCCAGTAGGCCATCAGTCGCTCGCCGACCTTCATCTTCACGAGCGCGAATACGAGCAGCAGCAGCGCAGGGGCGGCCGTCAACAGGAAGTAGTAACCGAACACGATCTCGGTGATGTTCGGGTACTCCATGCCCACGTATGCCAGGAGGAATCCGCTGCCGCCCTGATCGAGCAACAGCCCCCAGGCCGCCAGCAGGGCAAGTGCCCCGGCCAGCGCGAGCAGCGCGCTCGCGCGGTCGCTCCACCACGCCCTCATTTCGGGTGCGCTCCCGGTCGACGCCGGTCCTGTCGTATTCTCCCATCGCTCATGACGACCTCAGCGGGCCGAGCGACCAGCACGGGGCGCCAGCCGGCGCGTCCGCCCGCCAGCCCCCGCTGACCAGCTGATGAACCGCCCGCACACCGAGACCCCAGCAGCGCCTCTCGTCCGTCGCGGCGGGGCCCCTCTCTTCATCGGCGTCGCGACTCTACTACTCTTCGCGGGCGTTGTCGTTCGCCTCGCCGTCCTGAAGTTCTACAGCATCGACGAGCTCACCTACGCTCATGCAGCCTGGAGCGTCGGGCAGGGGCTCGTGCCGTTTCGCGACTTCTTCTTCCACCACACTCCCCTGCTCCTCCAGCTCGGGGGCGCCGTTCTCGGCATCCTGGACGACGATCCGGCCAACATCGCCCACCTGCGCCTCCTGATGCTGCCCGTCTTCGCTCTCATCTGCTGGCTCTCGTACCTCCTCAACCGCGAATGGGGGACTGTCGCGGCACTCCTCGCTCCCGTCTTCGTCCTCGCGACCCCGCTCGTGGCGACGATGGCGACCGAGTACCGGCCCGACCCCCTCGCGTTCGCACTCGCTCTGGCCGCCGTCGTGTTGCTGCGCGCGTCCGTCGGGACTGCGGGGTTTCGCGCCGCAGGAGCGGGAGCGCTGCTGGCCGCAGGGATCTGGGCCTCGGAGAAGGTCGCCGTCTACGGTCTCGCCTTTCTCCTGGCGTGGCTGTCGGATCTCCGGAAGGGCGGTCCCGAGTCGTCTCGGCTCACGCTGCGGCCGCGCGCCTTCTTCCTCGGTGGCGCGGCGATGGCCTCGGTCGCGGCCGCCTATCTCTCCCTGAGCTCGTCCTGGCCGGCGTTCTGGCGCTGGGGCATCCGCTGGCCGCTCGTGCATCAGGAGCACTACCCCGGATTCCCTTGGCCGACCTACTTCACGCCCTTCGTCAGGGAGTCGTGGTGGATCCTCGCCCTGGCCCTCGCGGGTGCCGCGGCATCCGCCCGCGCCCTCGGGTCTCGAGACCGAGTCAGGTCCCATCCCGACACTCTGCTGCTGCTCCTGCTCGCGACCACTTTCACCTCCTTCGCCGCCCAGAAGTCCGCTTACCCCTAGAGCCTGGTTCCCTTCGCCGTTCTCGCCGCGATCTTTGCCGCCCGGGGCGCCGCGGCCGTGTACGACCTGGTCGGCTCGTGCATTCGCGGACTCGGGGCGGCGCGGGCTCTGCGTGCCGGCCTCGTCCTGGCTCTCGCAGCCGTGCTCTCTCTTGCCTGGCTGGAGCTGCGCGAGCGGGGCGCCGACGACAACTCCCATCAACACGAGGTTCTCGCGCGGCTCCACCACCTCACCACCCCCGACGACCCGGTCTACGACAACAGCGGCGGCTACGTGGCCAGGCCCCACGTTTCCTTCTTCTTCTTCACCGACGCCACCGTTCGGCGCCTCCTCCCCGATCTGCTGGTGCGCGAGATGCCCGCCGCCATTCTCCGGTCCGGCTGCACGGTCTTCATGCCGGACATCCGTTTCCCCTCCCTTCCCTCCGAGCTCCGGTTGTTCGTCCTGACGCACTTCCAGCCGTACGACGGAGACATCTACCTCTGGGGCCAGCGCTACGACGCCGGCGATCCGGGGGCCGCTGGCACGCTCTCCACCCGGGCCGAGTTCCTCGCCGTGCGCGACGCGGTCTACTTCGTGGAGCCGGGCGCCGTGGTCTCGCGAGGCTCGCTCGCGATCGACGGCCGCCGTCTCGACCGGCCGGAGATCCGCCTGGCAGCTGGCATACATCGCCTGGAGTACTCCGGCCCCGACCGGCAGTTCTACCTGCTCTGGCTTCCCCGCGACGGGAACACCTGGACGCCGAGGCCGGGGCTCCCGGTGCGGTTCTCGCGCCTCTTCTGAGGACTTCGGGGCGGACCCCGCTCAGTACGCTCCGCGCCCGCTGATCACCGCCCCCACCGTGCGGGCGAGGATGTAGAGGTCGAGCCAGATCGACCAGTTGCGGATGTAGAAGGTGTCGAGCGACTCCTGCTGCTCGATCGTCCCGGCGCTGCGCACGGTCACCTGCCAGAGGCCGGTGATGCCCGGCCGCACCCGCTGGCGCAGCGCCCGGAAGTGGGGCGAGAAGCGCGCCAGGTGGTAGTCCGGGAACGGCCGCGGCCCGACCAGGCTCATGTCGCCGCGCAGCACGCTCCAGAGCTGCGGCAGCTCGTCGAGGCTGAATCGCCGCAGGAACCGGCCGACTCGCGGCACCAGGCGGAAGTCGTCCCGCAGCTTCATGTTGCTCTCCCACTCGTCGCGCAGCGCCGGGTCCTCGCCCAGCCGGCGCTCCAGCTCCGCCTCCGCGTCGGGAACCATCGTCCGGATCTTCGGCACCCGGATGCGGCGGCCGTTCAGTCCCTCGCGCGACTGGGTGAAGAGGGCTCCTCCCGGGCTCATCACCCTGACGGCCACCACCGCCAGTGCGATCAGGGGAGCAGCCACGATGAGCGCTGCGCCGCCCGCCAGAACGTCGAGGCTGCGCTTGGCGATCCGATTCCGGGGATCGAGCAGGTTGTTGGTGAGCTCGATGCCCAGCAGACCCCCGAGGTTCCGGACCCGGATCCCCTCCACCGGGAGGTCGTCGAGCTCGCGGATGATCAGCACGCGACGAAGGTAGCGCTGCAGCTCGTCCAGCCGTCGCGGCCCGACCTCCTCCTTGACAGCGACGAGGGCCGCTTGCACCCCTCTTGCAGCCAGGAGCGCGGCCGCTTCGACGCCTTCGACGACCTCGATCCCCTCGACCTCCGGGGCAGGAACCTCACCCAGCCAAACCAGAGCCGCCGGCCGATAGCCCAGCTGGGGTCCGTCGCGCAGGGCGCCGGCCAAGTGCCGGGCCCGACCCGCGTCGTCCGAGACGAGCGCCACGGGCTCGGGCCAGGACCGGAATCGCGTCAGACGCCCGAGGGTGATCGACCGGCCGACCGGAATCAGCACCATGGCCAGGCATAAGGCGATTCCGAAGGTCACGCGCGAGTAGAGATAGGGGAGCTTGAAGGCGAAGCTCAGTGCCGCGAGCAGGAGGAAGACCAGGCCCGTGGCCCAGGACTGCCTCCGCAGGGTCTCCACGGGACCGAGGCCCACACCGGGGTAGAGGCCCGCGAGGGCGTATGCGACAAGGAAGAGACTGATCGCCGGCCAGAGCCGAAGATAGAGCTCGAGCGGCTGATGCCGGACAGGGAGCGCCCAGAGAGCGTAGGCGACGAGGCCGGCAGAAGCGAGGGCCACGAAGTCCGATACAACCAGCGCGAACCACCTCCAAGCGGCGGCGCCCCTGCCGCTCCCCGGCAGTCGCAGCTGCCTGATGGCTGTTCGGGCCGGGTCGACTCGTTGCACGATCACCCCCTCGTTGCAGCACCCTCGGGTACGGGGAATTCTACGCGCCCCGGCGCTCTCTCCCATGGCGCCGCGGCACCGCGAGGTCGCCCGCCTTCACCCGCCCCGGGCGGGTCTATACTCCCGTCTCGTGACGCCCCCAACGGACGATCCCACCGCTCCGGCCGACTCGGCGCTGGTCGCGCCGCACTCCGGCCGACTGCTCGTCCTCACGCCGGGGATGGGCGCCGTCGCGACCACCTTCATCGCCGGCGTCGAGGCCGTCCGCCGCGACCTGGCCTCTCCCTTCGGCTCCGTGACCCAGCTGCAGACGATCCGACTGGGCAGGCGATCCGAGAACAGAAGCCCGCTGATCCGGGATCTCGTATCGCTGGCCCCCCTCGAGGACCTCTGCTTCGCCGGCTGGGACCCGATTCCGGACAATGCCTACGAGGCGGCCTGTCGGGCCGAGGTCCTGCAGCGGCCCCTGATCGAAGCACTCCGCGATTTCCTCGTGGGCATCGCGCCGCTCCCGGCGGCTTTCGACCGCAGCTACGTGAAGCGGCTCGACGGACCCAACGTCAAACCATCGGACAGCAAGCACGACCTCGCCGAAGCGCTCCGCGCCGACATCCGCGATGCCATCGTGGCCCACGGCGCCTCACGCGCCGTGATGATCTGGTGCGGGTCGACGGAGATCTTCCTGAGACCCGCTCCGTGCCACGCGTCGATCGAGGCGTTCGAGGAGGGGCTCAGGCGGAACGATCCGGCCATCTCGCCTTCCCAGCTCTATGCCTATGCCGCCCTGATGGAGGGAATCCCGTACGCCAACGGCGCACCCAACCTCTCCGCGGACTTCCCGGCGCTCGAGCAGCTCGCTTCGGCCCAGCGCGTCCCGATCGCCGGGAAGGACTTCAAGACCGGCCAGACCCTCCTCAAAACCATCATCGCACCAGGTCTCAAGGCGCGCATGCTCGGGGTCAGCGGGTGGTTTTCGACGAACCTGCTCGGCAATCGCGACGGAGAGGTGCTCGACGATCCGGACAGCTTCCGCGCCAAGGAGGTCACGAAGTCCGGCGTGCTCGACGCCATTCTCCAGCCGAGTCTCTATCCCCGGCTCTACGCCGAGCTCCACCACCGGGTGAGGATCAACTACTACCCACCCCGTGGAGACTCGAAGGAAGGTTGGGACAACGTCGACCTCTTCGGTTGGCTCGGCTACCCGATGCAGCTCAAGCTGAACTTCCTCTGTCGGGACTCCATCCTCGCCGCGCCCTTGGTTCTCGACCTGGCGCTCCTGCTCGACCTCGCGCGGCGCGCCGGTCGTGCGGGAGTGCAGGAGTGGCTCTCCTTCTTCTTCAAGAGCCCGCACGTGGAGCCCGGGCACGTCGCAGAACACGACCTCTTCATCCAGCATTTCCGACTCAAGAACACACTCCGCATCCTGGCTGGCGAGAAACCGCTCACCCATCTGGCGGAGGACGACGATTCACTCTCGTGAACACCTGTCTGCCCGGACCGGGGTGATCCTCGCTGCCGGCTACGGATCCCGACTGGAGGGCAGCCACCAGTCGCTGCCGAAGCCGCTCGTTCCCATTCGGTCGACCCCCGCTCTCCTTCGCTCCCTTCGACAACTGGCTCTCGCCGGTTGCTCCCGGGCCGTCGTGGTGACCGGTCATCGCGCCGCCGAGATCGAAGAAGAGATCGCTTCCTGGCGCCAGGGACTGGACCTCTCGGTCGAGACGGTGCGGAACCCGGACTACCATCTGATGAACGGGATCAGTCTCCTCGCTGCTCGCGAGCTCCTCTCGCCGGTCTTCGTCCTCGCCATGGCCGATCACGTGATCGGAGAGGAGGTCATGCGGCTGGTCCCGGGGCATGTCCCACCGGACGGTGGAGCCACACTTCTCGTCGATCGCCGTATCGGGGACGTATTCGACCTCGCGGACGCCACCAAGGTGAAGACAGAACGGGATCACGTTCTGGAGATCGGCAAGAACCTCGCGGACTTCGACGCGGTCGACATCGGTCTCTTCGTTGCCACTCACGGACTGCTCGACGCCATCGCCGCGGTGCGCGAGGAGCGCGGCGACGCGTCGCTGAGTGACGGCGTGGCCCGGTTGGCGAGGGCCGGCCGCATGGCCAGTCTGGATATCGGCGACGGCTTCTGGCGCGATGTCGACACCGCGGAGATGCGAGCCGAAGCCGAGGCGGCTCTGGCGGAACGAGAAGCGTGAAACCGAAATATCGTGAGCGCCTCGCCAGCGTGCGGCGGAGCTCCCAGCGAAGCACCAGGAACCTGTACGACACGGTCTTCACTCGGCGGATCTCGGCCTACATCACCGCCCTCCTCCTCCCGCTGCACGTCTCGCCGAATCTCGTCAGTGCGGTCAATCTGGGCGTTGGCGTCGTCCTCTGTGCCCTGATCGCGACAGGCGAGAGGCACCTCGTGCTGGCCGGGGCTCTGACCTTTCACCTCTACGCGGTCCTCGACTCGGTGGACGGCGAGCTCGCACGCGCTCAGGGTCGCTCCTCTCTTCCGGGGATGTTCCTGGAGGCCTGGAGCGCGTATCTCATGATCAACGGCTTCAGTCTCGCCGTCGGCGCCTACCTGTGGAGGACCGGCGCCGGTCTCGTCCCGCTCGGATTGGCCCTCTTCGTCGCTGTTTTCGCCCGCAACGCCGCTGCGGTCGCCCGGAGGGTGGTCATCGAGGTGGCCGAAAAGGCGCCCTCGGCAGGAATGCTCCCCAAGGAGCACCCGATCAACGCGCGGCCGCCCGACCCTGACCCGGCCCAGATGTTTCCACGCGGGCTCACGACACGCCTCCGGCACTTCGTGGAAGAGAGCCTCCTCTACCAGACGAACGTCTGGCTCGTGCTCTCTTCTCTCCTGGTTGTCGAAGTTGCACTGCCTCGTCTTGGCTCCTCTCTCGTTCAGCCCGCCTTCGTGTTCTACACTTCGTTGGCACTTGCGAAGGAGGCAGGAATCGTCTGGCTGGCAGTATGCACCCGGTATCTAGACTTAGAGGTCCGGCGGCTGTGCGCGAGGGATGTGCCAGACGAGTGACTTCGCTTTCCGCGGCGTGATTGAGGGTAGCTCCTATGCTGAGGTTCGAACTGAGAGGGTCGAGGACGATCATCCGACAGTTCTGGGCCGGCGAGCCGGACACTGGCACAGTCTGGTCGCGGCCTCGCCTGCACAGCGCCAGGTAGCCCTTCCATGTGCTTCTGAAGGTGAAGACCCCGATTCCCTGCAGGAGCACGTCACTGCCGTTGCCAGAGAAAGTCATCCATGACTCCGGACAGCTCTGCTAGCGGCGGCGCGTCCTTCTGGGTCAACCTCGGCCGACCGGGCTCTGTCTACCTCTTGGCCGAGGCTCTCGGAAAGGGCGGCACCTACCTGCTCTTCATCGCCATCGCCACGTTCCTGAGCGTCGAGGACTTTGGACTCCTGAACGTGCTTCTTGCGCTCATGACAGTCTTGGGAGCCCTGGTCGCCATGGGCCTGCCCGACGGTGTCGTTCGATTCCACTTCGAGGATGTGCCGCAGCAGGAGGTCTTCACCATAGCTGCCCTCGGGCCATTGGCCGCGACCGCTGGGCTTGCTGCACTGGTCCTTCCATGGCGCTCGAACCTGGCGCTTTCTGAACGTACCGCCGGCCTTGATCCTCGGCGCCGTGATCGGAGCCGCACTGGTCGCACTCAGGCAGGTCTGGCTGGGAGTTCTCCGTTCACGCCGGGAGGCACTGTCCTTTCTACTGTATCGGGCCCTCGAACCGGGCCTGTTCTTCATAGCCATCACAGCTTGGGTAGTCACCGGACGGAGCATCGCGTTTGAAGGAGCCGCGGGGGCCTACCTC
>JAHDVN010000457.1:272-2519 GCA_023384635.1 Thermoanaerobaculia bacterium | reverse complement strand
CTCCGCGCCGGCGGCCGCGGCGCGCCGCGCGATCTCGGTCGAGTGGGGCTCGAAGGGGAGGACCGCGTGGGCGACCGGGACGCCCAGCGCGGCGATCCTCTCCAGGTCCGCGGGGCGGCGGCCGAGGTCGTCGATCACGAGGGCGATCCGGCCGCCTCCCTCCGGCGGTCGGGCCGGTCGCCCGCCGGCCTTCGCTTCGACGGCGCCCGGCGCGGGGGCCTGCTGCCGCTTCCCGGCGGGCTTCGGCGGCGCGCGCCGCGGCACCGGCGCGGCCGTCCGCTCCGCCGCCCCCAGGTCGGGCGGAGGCGGCTGCGGGAGGCGCCAGAGCCACCCGGCGAGGAAGCCCACGGCGACCGCGACCGGCACCGCGACCAGCCAGGGGATCGGCGGCTTGCGGGGGCGGCGGCGGGGCATGCGACGGGGTCGGCGCTTCCGGTGGCCCCCGCGGCGCAGGGGCGGGGCGCGCCTCAGGCGGCGCGCTTCTCCGGCAGGCGCTCCTCGCCGAGGAGCAGGCCGAGGCCCTTCTGCAGGATCAGCTCGGAGAGCGGCACGTCCTTCTCGCCGAAGCGGCGGCCCTGCTCCTCGACTTCGAGGTCGGGGGCGATCCCGCCCGTCTCGACCACCCCGTCGGGGCCGGTGAAGAAGGCCGTCGCGAGGCGCAGGCGCGCGCCGCCGGCGAGCGCCACGCTCTCCTCGCGGCCGGTGTAGCCGAAGCTCGACTCGCCGACGATCCGCGCTCCCGCGCGGCCCTGGAGCGCCCGCGCCAGCAGCTCGCCAGGTCCGATCGTCGAGCGGTCCACGAGCACCACGAGCTCGCCGTGGAAGAGGTCGGGCCGGCTGTCGGTGAACCGTTCCAGCGCCTCGCCGCGCGCCGAGAGCCGCCCCATCTCGCCGTCGGCGAAGAGGCCCGCGATCTCGTACGCCAGCCGCTCGTCCCCCCCGCCCGTGCCGCGCAGGTCGACGAGCAGGCGCCGCGGCTCGCGCCGCACGAGCGGCGAGTCGAGCAGCGCCTCGATCCGCGCCAGCTGCGAGCGCTCCAGCCGCGGCAGGCGCAGCACCGCCGCCCCGCGCTCCTCGCGCAGCGACGGCTCGGGCGCGGGGTAGGGAGCGAGCTCGAGGGTGACCTTGCGCGGCTCGCCGCGCCGGATCCACTCCGTCTCGACGCGCGTGCCCGCGGCGCCGGCGAGCCGCGCCTCGAGCTCCCAGTGCGGCAGGTCGCGGGTCGAGTCGGTCCCGACGGTGGCGAGGATGTCGCCGGGTCGCACTTCGGCCGCGGCGGCCGGGCTCCCCTCCTCGACCCAGGCCGCGAACGCCACGCCGCGCTCGCGCGCCAGGCGCACACCGCTGTGCCGCTCGCCCACCTCCGCCGCCGCCCGCTGCCGCTCGACCCCGTCGGCGGGGACGAAGAGCGCGAACGGCCCGAGCGCGTCGGCCGCGCCGTCGAGCGCGCCGGCCATCAGCCGGTCCGGCTCGGTCGGCTCGACGTAGGCGTTGCGCACCAGGCCGAAGACCTCGGTGAAGATGGCCAGGTACTTGAAGAGCGAGTCGTCGTCCTCCTTGCCGGCGCGGTCGAGCGCCACCAGGGCGCCGCCCACGAAGGGGAGCACCAGGGCGAGCGAGAGGAGGAGGAACGGCAGGCGCCGTCGGAGGAAGCTCATGGTGCGGTTCAGCGGATCCAGGACAGCGGGTTCTCCGGTCGGTTGTCCACGCGAATCTCGAAGTAGAGCCGCTCGCTCGCGGCCCCGAGCGGCGCGTGCAAAGGTACCACATCGCCCCGCGCCACCCGGAGCTCGGCGAGGCCGGCGTAGAGGGTGAAGACGCCCCCCGTGTGCTGGAGGATCACGGTCGGTCCGTAGCCCTCGAACGGCGCCGCGAACGCCACCTTGCCCGCGTACACCGCGCGCACCTCGGCCCCCGGCCCGGTGGCGAGCTCGATGCCGTGGTGCGGCGTGGTGGTGCCGTAGCGCCGGTCGCGCCGCGGCCCGAACGGGACCGTCACCTCCCCCGCCGCCGGCCGCTCGAGCAGGCCGCGGAACTCGCGGATCGAGCGGCCGCTGGTGAGCGGATCGGAGCGGCCGTAGAGGAAGTCGAGGAAGTTCGCGAGCTTGCGCTCGCGCTCGGCGAGGAGGTCGGCGCGGTCGGCGAGGCGCCGGCGCTCCCGCTCCGCCTCGGCGAGCAGGAGCCGCTGGCGCTGCCGGAGTGCGTCGATCTCGCGCCGCCGCTCCTCCTCGGTGAACTCCAGCTTTC
>JAHDVN010000457.1:0-262 GCA_023384635.1 Thermoanaerobaculia bacterium | reverse complement strand
CGCGCGTCACCCAGGCCGCCGCCGACCGCTCCACGGCGGCGAGCCCGTCGCGCTCGAAAGAGAGTCGCGCCTGCGCGTCCACGAAGCGGCCGAGCAGCTCCGAGTCGCGCCGCGCGAGGAAGCGCAGGTGGCGGATCGCCGGCAGCACCTCCGTGCCCGGCCGCGCCGCCAGGAAGAGGCGCAGGTAGCCCGGACGCCCGAGCCGGTAGAGCGCGAGCATGCGGTCGCGGGGGTCGCGCGGCACCGCCGCGCGCGGACCCGC
>JAHDVN010000456.1 GCA_023384635.1 Thermoanaerobaculia bacterium | reverse complement strand
GAGGCGCTCTCGCGGATCACCTTCGAGAACGAACGCCGGGTGGTGCAGGCGGCCCGGGAGGCGGTGGCCCGCCTCGCCGCCGGCGAGCCGGCAGGAGAAGAGCGATGAAGATCCTGGTGCGCATCCTGATCAACGGCCTCGGCCTCCTGCTGGTGACGCGGCTGGTGCCGGGGATCGCCTGGCCGATCGACCTCGCGAGCGCCGGCGGCCTGCTCACGCTGCTCGGCGGGGGCGTGGTGCTGGGCCTCCTGAACCTGCTGGTCAAGCCGATCCTGGTCCTCTTCTCGATTCCGCTGCTGGTCGTGACGCTGGGGCTCTTCTACCTGGTGATCAACGGCCTGGTGCTGAAGCTGGCCGACCTCTTCCTCGACTCGCTCGCGATCGCCGGCTTCTGGCCCGCGGTCGTCGGCGGCCTGGTCCTCTCGCTCTTCAACCTGTTCGTCCGGTGGCTGGTGCGCGACTGAGGGCCGCCCCCCGGCGCCCGCGCGAGTCGGGGCGCGCCCGGCGCGAACGCACCGGGGAGATCCTCGCGCGGCTCTCGCGCGAGCACCCGGACGCCATCTGCGCGCTGGCGCACGCCGACCCGTTCCAGCTCCTGGTGGCGACGATCCTCTCGGCGCAGTGCACCGACGAGCGAGTCAACCAGGTCACCCCGGCGCTCTTCGCGCGCTACCCCGACGCCGCGGCGCTCGCCGCCGCCGACCTCGCCGAGGTCGAGGAGCTGGTGCGCCCGACCGGCTTCTTCCGCACCAAGGCGCGCGCCCTGGTCGGCCTCGGCCGCGCGCTCGCGGCCGACCACGGCGGCGCCGTGCCGGCGACGATGGAGGAGCTGGTGCGTCTGCCCGGGGTCGGCCGCAAGACCGCGAACGTGGTGCTCGGCAACGCCTTCGGGGTCGAGGCGGGGGTGGTGGTGGACACCCATGTCGCGCGCCTCTCCCACCGCCTCGGGCTCGCCGCCGGCAACTCGCCCGAGGCGATCGAGCGGGAGCTCGCGGCGCTCGTGCCACAGGAGGCCTGGACGCTCTGGTCCCACCTGCTGATCTTCCACGGCCGGCGGGTCTGTCCGGCGCGCCGCCCGCGCTGCAGCGTCTGCGTGCTGGCTGACCTCTGCCCCTCGGCCGAGCCCTGAGCGCTGCGCTAGCATCCCGACATGGACTGCTCAGATACGCGCACCGCCGTGGTCACCGGCGCCAGTTCCGGGATCGGCGCCGCCACCGCCGCCGCACTCGCCGCCGCCGGTTTCGCGGTCTGGGCCGGCGCCCGCCGCGTCGAGCGGCTGCAGGAGCTCGCCGCCCGCACCGGCTGCCGCTACGCCCGGCTCGACGTCACCGACCCGGAGAGCGTCGCGAGCTTCGCCGGCGCACTGCCGGAGCGGCTCCACCTGCTGGTCAACAACGCCGGCGGCGCCCTCGGCCTCGAGCCGGTCGGCGAGGCGGTCGAGGAAAACTGGCGCCGGATGTACGAGACCAACGTGCTCGGCACCATGCGCGTCACGCGGGCGCTGCTGCCGCGGCTGCTCGCCTCGGGCGATGGCCACGTGGTCAACGTCGGCTCGATCGCCGGCTTCGAGACCTACGCCGGCGGCGCCGGCTACACCGCCGCCAAGCACGCCGAACGGGCGCTCACCCGCACGCTCCGGCTCGAGCTGCTCGGCCGGCCGGTGCGCGTCACCGACATCGCCCCGGGGCTGGTCGAGACCGAGTTCTCGCTGGTGCGCTTCGCCGGCGACGCCGAGCGGGCGGCCGGCGTCTATCGCGGTCTCGACCCGCTCACCGCCGGGGACGTCGCGGACTGCATCGTGTGGGCCGCTACCCGCCCGAGCCACGTCAACGTCGACGAGATCGTGGTCCGCCCGCGCGACCAGGCGACCGCCGTCGCCGTCCACCGGCGGCCGGCCTGAACGAGGAGCGCGCCATGCGTCCGCGGCCGGTTCCCGCTTTCGCTCTCTTCCTCGCCTGCCTGCTCTCGCTCGCCGCCTGCGACGCCTTCGTCTCCCGCACCCCGGGGGAAAAGATCTGGCGCCAGCGCTGTGCCGAGTGCCACGGCCTCGACGGCGCTGGCAATACCCCCCGCTACATGGGCGACCCGTACGCCGACCTGCTCGACGACGGCTGGCGCACCGGGGGCGACCGCTACTCGATCGAGAACGTGGTGCGCGAGGGGGTCTTCGGCAAGATGCCGGCCGCGGCCGACCTCACCGCCGAGGAGATGCGCGACCTGCTCGCCCACCTCGCCTACCTGCGCGGCGAGACGGCGGAGTGAGGCGCCCCATGGCCGGCGCGCTCGCGGTGGCGGCGGTGCTGGGCGGTGGCGGCATCGCCTGTGGCCCCGCGCCGCGCCCCGAGAGCGCCGAGGGGCTCTACCGGCTCTTCTGCGCCCGCTGCCACGGCGACGACGGCCGCGGCACCCGCGCGCAGCTCGAGAGCTACCCGAAGGCCGACCTCCTCCTCTCCGAGGCGATCGCGCGCGGCGACCGCGCGGCGGTCCTTCGGCGCACCGCCGAGGGGTACGGGCCGATGCC
>JAHDVN010000455.1 GCA_023384635.1 Thermoanaerobaculia bacterium | reverse complement strand
CGGAGGAGGTCCGCGTGGAGCTCTACTTCGGTCCCCTCGACGCCCAGCGGCGGATCGCCGCCGGCAGCGCCGTGGCGATGCGCGTGAAGGGCGAGACCGAGCCCGGGGTGTGGGCTTTCGAGGGGGAGGTGCCGTGCCGGGAGAGCGGGCAGGTCGGCTACGCGGTGCGCGTGCTGCCGAGCCACCCGGAGGCGGAGGGCCCGCTCGCGACCGGGTTGATCGCCTGGCGCTGAGCGGCCCGCTCGCCCGCCGGCGCCGGCTGATAGGATGCCGCGCCGGGTCCGCACTCCTGCGGCCCCCCGTCGTGAGGATCCCCCGATGAGCCGTCTCCGTCCGTTCTGCTTCGCCCTGCTCGTGGGCACTCTCGCTGCCGCCGCCGTCGTCGCGCAGGCACCCCCCGCGGGCGCCCCGGCGCCGGCCCCCGCCGCCCCTCCCGCGGTCGAGAAGGTGGATCCCGCCCAGCTGCCGGCGGTCGTCGCCGAGTACCAGGGGGGGAAGATCACCAGGGAGGAGCTCCTCTCCGAGGCGCAGTACCGCGCCCAGGGCCTCGCCGGGATGGGGGTCCAGGTGGCGGCCGACACCACGGGGTGCCTCGCCGAGGTTCTCGACAGGATGCTGGCGGCGCGCCTGCGGCTCGCCGCCAGCACGGCGCTCGGGCTCACGCCTTCCGACACCGAGATCGCGGCCCAGTTCGAGGAGCTCAAGAAGCGGTTCGGCAACGAGGAGGCCTATCGCGCGGCGCTCCAGCAGCAGGGGACGACGGAGGCGGAGCTGAAGTCGGACCTCAAGGAGAACCTCGCGATCCAGAAGCTGATCGAGACCCAGCTGGTGCCGGCGATCCAGGTGGAGGACGCGGCGATCCAGGCGTTCTACGACGAGAACGCGCAGCGGATGATCGAGCCGGAGAGCTTCCACGCGAGCCACATCCTGCTCCGCGTCGCCGCCGAGGCCGACGCCGCCGCGCGCGCCGCGGTGCGCGCCCGCGCCGAGGCGCTGCTCGCCAAGGCGAAGGGCGGCACCCCGTTCGCGGATCTCGCGCGCGAGAGCTCCGAGGATCCGGGCTCGAAGGAGCGGGGCGGCGACCTCGGGTGGGTGCGCAAGGGGCAGACCGTGCCCCAGTTCGAGCAGGCGGCGCTGGCCCTGGAGCCCGGGACGCTCTCCGGCGTGGTCGAGAGCCCCTTCGGCTACCACCTGATCCGGCTGCACGAGAAGCGCCCGGAGCGGAAGGTCCCGCTCGAGGAGGCGACGCCGCGCATCCGGCAGGTGCTCGGCGAGGATCTGCTGCGGCAGGCGATCGACAAGCGGGTCGGCGGCCTGCGCGAGAAGGCCGGGGTGAAGACCTTCCTCTGAGGCCGCTCCGGATCGGGAGGCCTCTTCCTCGGGCCGGGCGCGGTCGCCGCGTCCGGCCCGCTGCGTCTCCGGTCAGAAGAGATCGAGCACCAGGATGCGCATCGGGAGCGGCCCGTTGCGCACCGGCAGCCGGCGCCGGGGGCGCAGCCCGAGGTGCTTGCCGAGCCCCGCGTCGCCGGCCAGCACCGCCGCCTTCCAGCCCCGGAAGCGCTGCTTGAGCAGGTCGCCCAGGCGGCGCCACTGGTCGGGGTCCTCGGCCAGCCGCTCGCCGTAGGGCGGGTTCACCAGCACCAGACCGGGTCCGGCGGGGGGCGCGAAGGCGAAGGCGTCGCCGCGCGTGAGCCGGGTGCGCTCCGCCAAGCCGGCGCGGGCGAGGTTCTCCCTCGCCGCCCGGAGGGCCGCGGGATCGCGGTCGTTGCCGTGGAGGGCGACCTCCGGCCCCGGGCACGGGATCGGCTCGGCGCGGACGGCGGCGAACCGGCGGGGATCGAAGCCGGGGAAGCGCTCGAAGGCCCAGGAGGTGCGCAGGCGGCCGGGAGCGAGACCGAGCGCCACCGCCGCCGCCTCCGCCAGCAGTGTGCCGGTGCCGCACATGGGGTCGACGACCGGCCCCCGGCCGTCCCAGCCCGAGGCGAGCACCGCGGCCGCCGCCAGCTGCTCGCGCACCGGGGCGCCGTGGCTGGCGACGCGGTAGCCGCGCCGGTCGAGCGGCTCACCCGAGCTGTCGAGGAGCAGGGTCGCCTCGTCGCCGGCGAGGCGGAGCCGCCGGGGCAGCGCCGGCGCGCGGCGGTCGACGTCGGCCCGGCGGCCGAACCGCTCTCGCTGGCCGTCCACGAAGCCGTCCTTGACCCGCAGCACCGCCCAGCGCGTGTCGCGCACCTGCGAGCCGGAGGAGGTGGCTTCGAGGGCGAAGGGCCGCGCCGGGTCGAACCAGACCGCCCCGTCGAGGGGCGACAGGCGCTCGATCCCGCCGGCGCCGAGCACCAGCGCGCGCGCCCCGGCGTAGAGCGCGTCGCCGTCCGGGGCACGCCAGCGGGCGATCTCGACGAGGACGCGGTTCGCGGTGCGGAGGCGCCAGTTGGCGCGCTCGAGCTCGCTCCACGGGCCCCGCCAGCGCACGCCGCCCGGCGACGCCGCGATCCCTTCGCAGCCGATCCCGGTGAGCTCGGCCTCCAGGACC
>JAHDVN010000454.1 GCA_023384635.1 Thermoanaerobaculia bacterium | reverse complement strand
GTTCCAGCCGGCGATCTCGAAGCCCGGCACCTGCGGCACCTCGCGCGGGAGGATGCCGCGCTGAATCTCCGAGGCGAGCTCGATCTCCCGCTCGAGCCGCTCCTTCTCCAGCGCCTGGCGGTGGAGGTGGGCGTTCTCGAGCGCGATCGCCGCCTGGTTGGCGAGCAGCGCCAGGGTGCGCGCGTCGGTGTCGCGGAAGGGGCCGACTCCCCGCCGGGTCTCCTTGTCGGCGACCAGCAGCAGGCCCCGGGGCGCTCCGTCGACCGCGATCGGGGCGGAGAGCATGTGGGTGGCGCCCGGCAGCAGGCCGCAGCCCGCCTGCGTGGTCCCGTGGGCGAGCAGGCGGCGGGTCTCCTCCTCCGCGAGATCGAGCGCGGGCCGGGCCGGGCCGCCGAACGCCCGATCGAGCCGGAGCGAGCCTTCGGCGAGCAGGTAGAGGGCGGCGCGCCGGGCGTCGAGGAGCGAGACCGAGCGCAGCAGGATCTCGTCGCTCAGCCGTTCGAGATCGAGGGTCGAGGCGATGGCGAGGCCCACGTCGTAGAGCGCCTCCAGCTCGACCCCCCGGTAGTCCGCCTCGAAGCCCCGCACCTTGAGCTCCCGGCCGAGCTGCAGCCCGCGGGCGGCGAGCGCGAGGAGCGTGGTCAGCGGCGAGTCGGGCGCCTGCACCTCGCCGGCGGTGCCGTTGGCCGGCCAGGCGACGAGGGCGTCCACGAAGCGCACCCAGGCGAGACCGATCTCGCCGGGGTCGGCGAGCGCCGCGGGGAGCGGGCCGTCGCCCGCCCGCACCGCGAGCTGCCAGCCGTGGTCGGCGGCGAGGTAGAGCGCGGCGACGGGGGCGCCGCTCTCGGCGCACCACCGCTCGAGCAGGCGCAGGGCGAGCTGCCGCTCGCCGCCCCCGCCACCGGCCAGCGCGGCGAGCTCGCGCCAGAGCGGGGCGGCGGCGGCGGGAGAGGTCATGCGCCGGGGCTGAGGTCCGCCGTCGCGGCGGCCTCGTCGGGGTAGATGCCCGCGTACTGGGCGAGGCCCATGATGTGGAAGGTCTTCTCGATCGTCGGGGTGAGCGAGCAGAAGCCGAGCCGGCCTTCGATCTGGAGCATCCGCTCGATGATCTCGATGAGGATCGAGATGCCGATGGAGTTGATGATCTTGGTCCCGTGCAGGTTGAGGAGGAGCTGCGTGTAGCCCTGATCGATGAGCTCGTAGGCGGCGCGCGCGATCTCCTCGCCGCCTTGGTTGTTGATGTAGCCGTCGGTGTAGAGCACCGCCAGGCCCTGCCGGCGATCGACGGTCAGCTTGAGTCCTTCGGTCATCGTCAGGCCCCTTCCCTCATCGCGACTTGCACATCACCACCGTGGTGCCGTCCGCGCCCGACTGGATCTTCACGTTGTCCATGAGACCCCGGATGATCTTAATCCCCCAGCCCCTCTTCCGCTCCGCCTTGAGCTTGGCCTCGATGCAGGGGTCCTCGACGCACTCCGGGGCGAAGCCGACGCCGTGGTCGCGCACCGTGACGCAGAGCGTCTCGGGCTCCGTGGTGCCGAGCACGGTGAAGGTGAGCTCGAGGACCTTGTCGACGGCGTGGCTGTGCTCGAAGGCGTTGATGCAGGCCTCCACCACCGCCATCCGGACCTCGTCGACCTTGTCGGCGCTCATGCGCGCGAACTCCGCCACCGCGGTCGCCGCCTGGCTGGCCACCATCTCCATGTCGGGGGCCATCGGCAGCAGGAGGCGGATCTCCCGCAGAGCGGCCTGCTCAGGCATCGGCAGGATCCCCGCTCAGAAGCTCAGGTATGCCTGCAGCAGGAAGACCGCGAACGGGTGGATCCGGTCGTCGAGGAGGAGCCAGAGGAAGCTGCCCACCGCGGCCACGGCGACGATGCGGTCGACGGGAAGGCGGAGGACGGTGATCCGGCGGGCCAGGGTCTCGAACATGGGCTATCTCCTCGGACGTCGAGGAGAGGGAGCAACCCCGCTGCCAGGTGCGGCCGGAAGCGCTGGGTTTCGAGTCAAAGATCTGAAAACAATGAGCTTGATCGCCAGGGGGCGAGCCGGCCCGGGAGGCGGCCGGCTCCTCGCCCCGGGCCAAAATGTCCCAGGGTGCGGCGGTCTCGCGGCCGGTGGCCCCTGTCCGCCCCATACGCAGCGGGGCGTCGCCGGTTTCGCGACAGAATGGCTCGCTCCGGACAGAAAGACGCACCTCAGAACCCCTTCCGGAGCAGGGTTCGCCGGCTCAGCCCGAGCAGGCGCGCCGCCTCGCTCTTGTTCCCTCCGGCGAGCTTGAGGACGCGCGCGATGTGCCGCCGCTCGGCGGCGTCGAGGTCGAGCGTCTCGGGCCCCTGGGCGGCACCGGCGCCGAGCAGCGAGCGCACCAGCCCCTCGTCGATCTCGCGCTCGGCCAGCGTGATCGCCCCCTCGACCAGGTTCTGGAGCTCGCGCACGTTGCCCGGGTAGTCGTGGGCGAGCAGCAGGGCGAGGGCGTCGCGCCGCCAGCCGGGGGCGGGGATCCCCTCGCGCCGGCAGAACGACTCGGTGAAGT
>JAHDVN010000021.1:6282-21825 GCA_023384635.1 Thermoanaerobaculia bacterium | reverse complement strand
AAGGCGCACTCGGCCTCCATCTCGCCCGCCGCCGCGAGCAGCTCGGCGCGGTCCGCGGGGGGCAGGAGCCGCAGCTTGCCCAGGAGCTCCTGGCGGTTGCAGCGGCAGGCGAAGCGCAGCTCCTGGCGCCCGAGGTCGTCGCGGTCGAGCCCGGCGAGCACCGCCTCGGCGAGCGCCGGCAGGCCGCCCCGCTCGAGCCGACGGCTCACCCCCTCGAGCGTCGCGAGGTTCCGCTCGAGCGGGGCGATCGCCTCCTCGCGGGCATCGGGCATCAGCTCGACGAGCATCCCCCCGGCCGCGGCGATCCCTCCGGGGCGGGCCAGGACCCCGAGCAGCACCGCCGAGCGGGTCTGCTCGCTCTGCTCGAGATAGTGCGCGAGGTCGAGCCCGATCTCGCCGGTGACGAGCTCCACCTGGCTCTCGAAGCTCCCCCAGCGCGGGCTCTCGCGCCGCACGCGCAGCAGGCCGCGCCCGATCGCGGCGGCGAGGCCGAGCCGCTCGTCCTCGCCGGTCTCGACGTGTGGATTCCCCACCAGCCCGCGCAGGTTGCCGGCCCCGTCGATCTCCGCCACCACTCGCCCCAGGGGTCCGTCCCCCCGCACCTCGAGGACCAGCCGCTCCCACGCCTTCGTCGACAGAAACATGAGGAGGGCGGCGCCCGCCATCGCGCGCCCCAGCGCCGCCGCCGCCACCGGCGAGAGGTCGTGGCGCACCCGCGCCTCCTCGACCGCGGCGGCGAGGTCGGCCACCGCCCAGCGGACGTCGCCCCGGCCGGCGAGCCCGTGCACGAGCTCGCCGCGCCAGCTGGGGAGGGGGCTCACCGGTCCCCGCGGCGGCGGCCGCGTCGAGAGCGAAGGAGACGGGCTCGGGCCATGGCCGCGAAAGCTACCACGCCCCCCGCTCGCGCAGCGAGGTCCAGCGCCCCACGCCGCCCAACACGAGGTGATCCACCAGCCGCACGCCGACCGCCTCTCCCGCCTCGGCGAGGCGGCGGGTGAAGGCGAGATCCTCGGCGCTCGGGCTCGGATCGCCACTCGGGTGGGTGTGGAAGAGGATGAGCCCCGCGGCCCCGAGCAGCAACCCCTCGCGCAGGATCTGGCGCGGCTCGACGGCGGCGCGGGCGAGGGCGCCGCGGAAGAGCTCCCGGTCGGCGAGCAGGCGGTTGCGGACGTCGAGATAGAGGGCGCCCATGACCTCCTGGTCGCGCACCGCGTAGCGCAGCGAGAGGTAGCTCACCGCCGCGGCCGGATGGGCGAGCGGCGGGCGCTCGGCGAGCTCGGCGCGCGCCAGCCGCCGCCCGACCTCGGCCGCGGCGAGCAGCGCCGCCGCCTTCGCCGGTCCCAGGCCGCGACGCGCCAGGGCCTCCGGCCCGGTGGCGGCGAGCCCGGCGAGCCCGCCGCTGGCCGCCAGCACCTCGCGCGCCATCGCGAGGGCGGAGGTTCCGGTCCTCCCGGTGCGCAGGAGCACCGCCACCAGCTCGGCGTCGCCCAGGCTCTTCGCGCCCCGCTCCAGCAACCGCTCCCGCGGCCGCTCGTCGGCCGGGAGCTCGCGGATCAGCCCGGCCGGCGCGCTCACGGCGCGATCCACCTCCCGAGGCGCGGCAGCTCCACCTCCGCTGGACCGGCCAGGCGCAGGCCGGCGAGCGAGGAGAAGGGCGTCGCCTCCGGGTTGACCTCGACCACCAACGCCCCCGCCCGCGCCGCGACCTCGATGAGCCCCGCCGCCGGGAAGACCTGCGCCGACGTGCCGGCGACGACGAAGAGGTCGGCCTTCCGGGCCGCGTGGTCGGCGCGGGAGAGGGCGTCGATCGGCAGGGCCTCGCCGAACCAGACCACGTCGGGGCGGAGCCTCCCGCCGCAGGCGCAGCGCGGCGGGGCGCCCGGCCGTGCCACCGCGTCGGCCATCGGCAGCCGCTCGCCGCAGGCCGCGCAACGGGCCCGCACGAGGCTGCCGTGGAGCTCGAGGGGATCGGGCGTGCCGGCGCGCTGGTGGAGGCCGTCGACGTTCTGCGTCACGACCGTCAAGGACGTGAAACGCCCCTCCCACCTTGCAATCTCCCGGTGCCCGGCGTTCGGCTCCGCCGCCGCAGCGGCCCGGAAGCGGGCCGCGTACCACTCCCAGACGACCTCGGGCCGGCGCGCGAACGCCTGCGGCGTCGCCAGCTCCTCGGGCCGGTAGCGCTGCCAGTGGCCGTCGGCGCCGCGGAAGGTCGCGAGACCGCTCCCGGCCGAGAGCCCCGCTCCGGAGAGAACGACCACCCGCAGCGGCCCGCCGGGCCGGCCGGCGAGCCAGCCGGCGAGCGGCGCGGGCGGAGCCTCGGCCGCCCGCCGCTCGCCTCCTCCGCCACCACCTACGGCCGCTGCGCCCATCTCCCGCCTCCTCGGCCCCGCTCCCGGGGCGCCCGCCGGCCAAGCTAGCTGCGCCCTCCGGAGCTGTCAACGGCGAGCGCCGCCGCGACGGTAGAATGTCGCCGCCTCCCGACGGCACGAGACGAGAGCCTTGATCCCGGACTCCCCCGCCCGACCCAGCCTCCCGGGGCCGGTGCGCGCCGGTGGAGATGGCGAGGCCGCCTGCCTCTGGCGCCCGCTGCCGTTCCTCGCGACGCTGCGCGGCCGGAGTCCGGCGAGCGGCCCGGTGCGCTGGCGGATCGCCGCGGGCTTCGTCCTCTTCACCTTGCTCTGCATCGCGTCGAGCCTGGCGATGGTCCGCCTCGACTGGAACGGCCTGCCGCTCGAGGTCGGGCCCTTGCGCGTCTACGTCACGCTCTACCCGCCCCTGGTGCTTTGCACCTGGGCGCTCTTCTGGTTCGGCTTCCCCTGGGCCTTCGTCCCGGCCTACCTGGCGACCCTGGCCGGTGCGCTCTACGGGGGGATGCCGCTCGCCTGGGCGACGCTCTTCGCTTTCGCCGACCCGATCGGCCTCGCGGTCTACACGCTCGCCTACCGGGCGGTGCCGCTGCGCCACGACCTGCGCTCCGGCGGTGCTCTCTTCTGGTTCGCCTTCGTCTCGATCGGCGCCTCGCTCGCCGGCTCCTCGGGCTCGTTCATCTGGTCGCACACGCTCGCGGACCGCCCGGCCGACCCGCTCTCGCTCTGGGAGGGCTGGTGGGTCGGAGCGCTGCTCCAGAGCCTCGTTCTGGTCGCTCCCGTCCTCGCCTGGGCGGGTCCGGCCGTCATGCGCTGGCGCGACCGTGCGCTCGGCCCTGCCGAGCGGCCTCCCGCCACGATCCCCTGGCTGGTCGGAATCGCGCTCGCCGGCTCGGGTGTGCTCGCGGTTTTCACCTGGGTCAGCGGGCGGCTGGCCCGCGAACGGCTCGACGCCCTCCTGCTCTCCGCGCTCCCCGCCGGGGCCCTCGACGGGGTCGAGCGGGCGGTGCAGGGGATCGACCTGATCGTCCTGCACAGCCTGGCACTCCTGGTGGTCGGGGCGGTGGGTGCGCTACTGCTCGCCGTGAGCTGGAACCGCGCGCTGCAGCGCGAGGTGGCGCTCCGCACCGCCGAGCTGAGGCAGAGCGAGGAGCGCTACGCGCTGGCCGCCCAGGCCGCCAACGACGGCCTCTGGGACTGGGACCTCGCGAGCGGGCGGATCTACTTCTCCCCGCGCTGGCTCTCGACCCTCGGCCTCGAGGCCGGGCAGGTCGGCGACCGGCTGGAGGACTGGCTCGCCCACGTCCACCCCGACGAACGCGACTCGTTCCGCGCCGCACTCGAGGCGCACCTGGCGGGGCACACCTCCAGCTTCGAGGGGGAGTACCGGCTCCGCCACCGCGACGGCTCGTGGCGCGCCATGCTCGTGCGGGGGCTCGCGGTGCGCGGCGCGGGCGGGAAGGCGACGCGGATCGCGGGCTCCCAGACCGACGTCACCGACCGCCGGCAGGCCGAGACGCAGCTCGTCCACGACGCCCTCCACGACCAGCTCACCGGCCTGCCGAACCGGGCCCTCTTCCTCGACCGGCTCGCCGGCACGATCGCCCGCAGCCAGCGCCACCCCGGCTACCTCTTCGCGGTCCTCTTCCTCGACCTCGACCGCTTCAAGGTGATCAACGACAGCCTCGGGCACGCGGCCGGAGACCGCTTCCTCACCACCGTGGCGAGCCGCCTCGCGGCCGTCCTGCGCCCGGGCGACACGGTGGCGCGGCTGGGCGGCGACGAGTTCGCGATCCTCCTCGACGACATCTCCCGCCTGGACGACGCCACCGAGGTCGCGGGCCGCATCCACGAGGAGCTCGCCCGCCCGCTCGCGATCGGCGGCACCGAGGTCTTCACCAGCGCCAGCATCGGCATCGCGACCTCGAAGACCGGCTACCAGCGCCCCGAGGACGTGCTGCGCGACGCCGACACCGCCATGTACCGGGCGAAGAACCTCGGCAAGGCGCGGCACCAGATCTTCGACACGGCCATGCACGCCTGGGCGGTCAAGCTGCTGCTGCTCGAGAGCGACCTGCGCCGCGCCCTCGAGCAGCGCAGCTTCGAGGTCCACTACCAGCCGATCGTCCGCCTCTCCGACCGCGCCGTGCTCGGCTTCGAAGCGCTGCTGCGCTGGCCCCACCCGGCGCGCGGCATGATCCCCCAGCAGGAGTACCTGCCGCTGGCCGAGGAGACGGGCCTGATCGCGCCGATCGGCTGGTGGGTGCTCGAGGAGGCCTGCCGCCAGCTCGCCGAGTGGACCCGTCTGCTCGCGGAGGGCGGGAAGCTCTGGGTGAGCGTGAACCTCTCTGCCCGACAGCTCGCGCAGCCGGAGCTGGTCGAGCGCGTCGAGACCGCGCTCGCGGCGCACGCCCTCGTGCCCGCACGCCTGCGGCTGGAGATCACCGAAGGGGCGGTGCTCGAGCAGAGCGAGCGGGCCACGGCGGCCCTCGAGCGGCTCAAGGCGCTCGGCGTCGGCATCGACCTCGACGACTTCGGAACCGGCTACTCGTCGCTCAGCTACCTGCACCGGCTGCCGATCGACCGGGTGAAGATCGACCGCTCGTTCGTGGCTTCGATGCACGAGCAGACCGACAGCCTCGAGATCGTACGCGCGATCGTGGGGCTCGCGCGCAGCCTGGGGCTCGAAGTCGTGGCGGAGGGAATCGAGCGCGAGGAGCAGGTCGCGACCCTGCGCGAGCTCGGCTGCGGCCTCGCCCAGGGGTTCCACTTCTCGCGGCCGGTGGCGGCGCGTGAGGCCGCGGCGCTCCTCGCCCGACCGGGCGGCTCCCCGGCGCCCTGAGGAACCGCTCCCATCGCCCGCCTCGAGGGGCGCAGCGATCAGGGCGGCGGCAGGTCGACGAGCTGGGTGTCGTCGAAGCGTGCGAGGTCCGGGTTCACCGCCGCGATCTCGGCCCGCAGCGCCTCCGCTTCGCCGCCCCGGCCCGCGCGGTCGAGGGCCATCGCGAGCACCGCGCGGTTGAAGAGCTTGATCGTGCCGCCGCCGACGGACCCGAAGTAGAGCAGCCGCTCGTCGGCCTCGCGCAGGAGCTCGCACGCCTCGTCCGCCGCGCCGGCGGCGAGCGCCAGGAGGCCCCGCATGTGCAGAACGAGGGCGCGCGGCATCTCGGCGACCCGCGCCTCGGCCTGCGCGAGCTGGGAGCGCGCCGCCTCCGCCCCGCCGCCGAGGAGCGCGAGCCGGAAGCGGAGCAGGTCGAGCGGGCTCACCTTGCGCGGGCAGCGGCTCTCCAGGTCGTCCCAGAACGGCTTGGCCCTGCCGGTCCGGAGCGCCTCCCAGGTCGCCGCGTGGCAGGCCATCCCCTCCACCATCTCCCCCGGGCACTGGCTCCCCGCGCGCGTCAGGATCCCCTCGACCTCGTCGACCCGGTCGGCGAAGAGCGTCGCCCGCAGCAGGTTGCGGTAGGAGGCGCAGAAGTCCGGCCGCAGCTCGACCGCCCGCTCGAGCTCCGCCCGCGCCTCGTCGTAGCGGCCGAGCAGGATCAGGAGCTCGCCGAGCGAGTCGTGCGGGTTGGCCTGGTCCGGCGCGACGAAGGCGTAGGTCCGGAAGCGCGCCTCGGAATCGGCGAAGCGGCCCTGACCCATCGCGATGTACCCGAGGTGGTTGTGCGCGAGCACCCAGTTGGGGTCCACCTTCACCAGCCGCTCGTAGAGCTCCTCGGCCCGCTCCCACTCCGCGCGGTTCCACGCCCGGAAGGCCGCGAGGTGAAGCGCCCAGGGATCGCGCGGCCGGGCGGCGAGGAACTCCTCCACCACCCGCCCCGCCCGCTCGTCGTCGCGGTCGGCCACGGCCCGGAAGAAGGTCGCGAGGAAGCGCTCGCGCGGCCGGAGCGCCGAGAGATCCGCGGCGCGGATCGCTGCCGCGTGCTCCTCGCCGCCGCCGTGGCTCCCGGAGAGGTCGAAGAGGAAGAATCGGGGGGCGAGGAAGCCGGGGTCCGCCGCCAGCGCCGCTTCGAGCTCTGCCTTCGCCTCCTCCCCGTAGAGCCGCATGTGCGCCTGGAGCCCCCGCTCGAAAGCCGCCAGCGCCGCGGGCGAGTCGGTGCTCCAGGTCTCGGCCTCGCGCCGCCGCAGCTCGAGGAAGACCAGCGCCGCCAGCACGAGGGCGAGCGACGGCAGGAGGATCAGGAGGGGCTTGCGCATGATCAGGTCTCCGGCTCGCGGGCGAGCACGACCAGGGTGATGTCGTCGTAGGCCTCGGCGCCGCCGCTGTGGGCGGCGATCGTCGAGAGCAGGTGGTCGACCGCCGCCTCCGGGCGCGCCGGGGAGGAGGCCAGGGTGTGCGCGAGCCGTGCGGCTCCGAACGGCTCGCCCTCCGGCGAGAGCGCGTCGATCGCGCCGTCGGAGTAGCCGAGCAGCAGCTCGCCCGGCGCCAGAGCCGCGCGGCTCGCCACGTAGCCGCCGTCGAGCAGCGCGCCGAGCGGCAGGCGGTGGCGGCCGAGCGGGAGCTCCTCGACTTCGCCCCCCCGGCGGCGGAGCAGGAGCGGCGGCTGGCCGGCCACCAGGTACTCCACCTCGCCGTCCTCCGCCGGCGCGATGTAGCCGACGGCCACGAAGCTCCGACGCGAGCCGGTGCGGTAGAGCCTCCGGTTGGCGAGGTCGAAGAGCGCGGCGGGATCGCGGTGCGTGAGCGCGAGGGTCTGGAGCGCCTCGTGCGCCGCCATCATCACGAGCGCGCCCGGCACCCCCTTGCCCGCCACGTCGCCGAAGACCACGGCGCCGCCGCCGAGACGCGGCCCGGGCAGCTCGGCGAAGAAGTCGCCCCCGACGTGGCGGGCCGGCCGGCAGGCGGCGGCCACCGACCAGCCGCGGGTCAGGCGCAGCCGCGCCGGGAGGAGCTCCGCCTGCACCGTCGAGGCGATCTCGAGCTCCCGCTCCAGCTCGGCCCGCCGCGCGCGTTCGTCGAGCAGCAGACCGGTCTCGAGGGCCACCGCCGCCTGCCGCAGCAGCCGGCCGAGCAGGGCGAGGTCGGCCTCCTCGAGCGGCAGCTGTCCCGAGGAGGTCGAGAGCACGACGAGCCCGAGCTGACGCCGCGGCGAGGTGAGGTCGCCGAGCCACTCGACCCCCGCCTCCTCGAGCTGCCGGCAGAGCCGCCGCGGCCCGGCCGGCGCGGCCCGCTCCCGGCCCTCGAGCTCCGCGCAGCGCAGCGGCCGGCCTGCGATCGCGAGCCGGCGGTGGAGCTCGGCCTGGTACGGCAGCTCGGCCGGAAGCTCCGCGGGTCCGGCCTCGCGCCGCAGCGCCCCCTCGCGGAGCAGGTAGAGGCCGGCGAAGCGGATCTCGAGCAGCTGCGGCAGGCGCACGACGAGGTCGCGGACCACCGCCGGCAGGTCGGCGCTGGCGCTCAGTGCGAGCTCCATCTCCGCGATCTCGCGCTCGAGATGTCCGCGCTCCGGGTAGACGAAGCGGTTCACCCGGCCGAGCGACCAGCGCCGGAGCGGCTCGAGCAGCAGCACGACCGCGAGCGCGAAGAGGAGCGGGAAGTACGCCGTCCGCGCCACCTCGCTGCGCTGGGCCACGGCGTTGAAGGCCGCGAGCGCCAGCCCGTAGAAGGCCGAGAGCACGAGGGTGAGGAAGGTGTAGAAGAGGCTCTTGCGCAGGATGACCCGCACGTCCAGAAGCTGATAGCGAACGATCGCGACCGCGAAAGTCAGCGGCACGAGCGCCAGCGCGGCCAGCACGAAGAGGCGGTGCGGGTCGGTGTGGAGCGCGGCCGGGAAGGCCACCGCGACGGCGAGGAACGGGGCGAGGCCGAAGATCGAGCCGAGCAGGACGAGGAACCCGCCCCCCCGCAGCCGCGGGTCGGCTAGGCGCCGGCTGTTGAGGGCGAGCGCGGTCAACCCGAGGCCGAGGTAGACGGCGAGGAGCCACCAGTTCGCCTTCGGCGCGCCGCTCAGCAGCGCGAGCTCGGAGCCGGCGACGCGGGAGCGCAGGAGGGCCCCGGCGAGGACCGCGAGCGGCAGCAGGTAGATCGTCGCGAGCAGCCCGACCCAGAGCCGGCGGCGGAGCCGGTAGCGCGGTGCCCCGGCGCGGGGCCGCAGCGGCACCGGCTCCGGGAAGATGAGGAAGAAGTGGAGGAAGCTCGCCGGCAGCAGGAGGAGGGCGACCATCCCGAGCCCGAGGGCGAAGCTGTCCATCCAGGTGTAGGAGGCGGGCCGGAGGCGGCAGATCAGGAAGGTCAGGAAGAGGACCGAGAGGAGGAAGAAGACCTGAGCCGGCCGCAGCGCGGGCTGGCGGCGCAGCACGAAGCTCCCCACCGCGAAGAAGCCGAAGCCGAGCAGGCAGGCGAAGAGGTAGGAGAGGTCGGCGAAGACCCGCCGCCCGAGCCTCACGCCCACTTCGACCAGGGTGCCACCCCGGTCGACGAGGTAGGGGACCACCTCCCCCACCCGCCGCGCCGCGAGCAGCCGGTCCGCGTGCGCGGTGGAGCGCAGGAGATCCCGGTCGATGCCGAGGATCCGGTCGCCGGCCCTGAGCCCCGCCCGCTCCGCCCCCGAGCCGGGCACGACACCGCGCACCCGCACCGCCCCCGGGCTGTCGCTCTCCAGCACCACCCCGTCGTAGGGGCGGGGAAGGAAGAGATCGACCAGAGAGAGGGCTGCCACCGCGCAGACGAAGAGCCCGATCGCGAAGAGCGCGGTCGAGAGGCGGGTGCGGGCGGTCGTGGTGGCCACCATCTCCAGGATACGCGCGAAAGGGGGGCGGGTTCGACGGGCCGCGCCGTCCCCGCCGGACCGGTCCGCTACGATCCGACCTCGATTTACACCCTACTTGATTTTTTCTACCAATCTTCCTATGCTCGCCGGCAACCCGAGAAGGAGCGGACGATGGCCCTGAACATCAAGAACGCCGCGGTCGAGGAGCTCGCCGACGAGGTCGCCCGGATGGCCGGGGAGAGCAAGACCGAGGCGATCCGCCGCGCGCTCGTCGAGCGGCGCCAGCGCCTCGCGCTCGAGCTCCCGCAGCGGGACCGCCGGGCCGAGCTGACCGGCTTCCTCGAGCGGGAGGTCTGGTCGGCGATCCGGGCGCGGGCGATGACCCGCCTCCAGAGCCGCTGAGCCGGCCCCGCTCTCGCGGAGGAGGCCCGCCCTGATCCTCGACGCCTCCGCCGTCGCTGCGATCTTCCTCGAGCTCGACGGACACGAGCGCCTGGTCGGGCGCTGCGCCGAGGCCAGGCAGCTGGCGATCGGCGCCCCCACCCTGGTCGAGCTCGAGGCCGATCTCGCCGGGCGGCTCGGGATCGATCCCCACCCCCTCCTCGCCCGCTTCCTGCAGGAGTTCGAGGTGACGATCGTGCCGTTCACCCAGCCCCACTGGCGCGCCGCCGCCGACGCCCTCCGCCGCTTCGGGGCCGAGCGCCACCCCGCGGCCCTGGGGCTCGGCGACTCCCTCGCCTACGCGGTGGCCCGCCTCGCCGGCCAGCCGCTCCTCACCGCCTCCCCCGCCCTCGGCCAGACCGACGCCGAGCTGGCCTGAAGGCGCCGCGCCGACTCGGCGGCGCGGGCCGCGCGCGCCGGCACCGCCCCGGGGGGTGGCTCGCCTCCTCCCCGGAGAGACGTCGGAGAACACCCCGCCGGCGTGCTATCGGTTGCCTTCGAGGAGGACCGGCATGGACTACCCGTTTTGGGACACGGCGGTGGGCTACGGCCCGCTCATGGCCGCGATCGCCGTGGTGCACGTCTTCATCGCCCACTTCGCGATCGGCGGCGGCCTCTACCTAGTGGTCACCGAGCAGCGCGCCCGCCGGCGGGGCGACACCGGCTGGCTCGAGTACCTGAAGGGTCTCAGCCGCTTTTTCGTCCTCACCACGCTGGTGCTGGGGGCGCTCACCGGGGTCGGGATCTGGTTCGTGATCGGCCTGCTCAGCCCCACCGCCACCGGGCTCCTGATCCACAACTTCGTCTGGGCCTGGGCCATCGAGTGGACCTTCTTCGCGGTGGAGATCGCCGCCGCGCTCGTCTACTACTACGGCTGGAAGAGAATGGCCGCGCGCGACCACCTCATCGTGGGCTGGATCTACTTCGGCGCCGCCTGGCTCTCGCTCGTGGTCATCACCGGCATCCTCTCCTTCATGCTCACGCCGGGCGGTTGGCTCGAGAGCGGCTCGTTCTGGGCCGGCTTCCTGAACCCCTCCTACTGGCCCTCGGTGGTGCTGCGCACCGGCATCTGCGTGCTGCTCGCGGGCATCTACGCCCTGCTCGTCGCCGCCCGGCGCGCGCCCTCGGCGGAGCGCACGCGGATCGTGCGCTACAACGCCGGCTGGTCGCTCTCCGGCCTCGCGCTCACCCTCCCCTCGTTCGCCTGGTTCTTCGCCAGCCTGCCCGCGGCCACCCGCGAGGCAGCGCGGGAGCGGATGCCCTGGGCGATGCAGTGGTTCTCGGCCTTCGGCTGGCTCGCGCTGCTGCTCGCGATCGCGGTGGTGCTCTTCGGCCTCCTCTTCGCGCGCCGTTTCCACCTCGCCGCCGCGGCGCTGCTCATGGCACTCGCCTTCGCCTGGTTCGGCGCCTTCGAGTTCCTCCGCGAGTCGATCCGCAAGCCGTGGATCGTCCACGGTTTTCTCTACGGCAACGGCATCGAGGCGGCGCAGGTGCCCGACCTCCGGCAGACGGGGCTACTGCCGGCGATGGCCTACCGCACCGGCGACGACGGGCGCGACCTCCTCAACCACTCCTGCCGCAGCTGCCACACCGTGGGCGGATACAACGGCCTCAAGGCCTCGTTCGACGGCACCGACGCCGCCTTCGCCGCCGGCATGATCCGCGGCGTCCACGTGATGCGCGGGAACATGCCACCGTTCGCGGGCTCGCCCGAGGAGGTCGAGCTGCTCGCCGCCGAGATCGCCGCCTTCGCCGATCCCCGCCCGCTCGCCGAGGTCCACGGCCTCGCTGGCGAGGCGCTCGGCGCGCGCTCCTACGCGGTGCGCTGCGGCAGCTGCCACGTCGTCGGCGGCTACAACGACAAGATCCCGTCGCTCGCCGGCCTCGGCGTCGCCGAGCTCGAGGAGTTCCTCGACGGCGCCGGCGACCTCACCGAGGAGATGCCGCCGTTCACCGGCGACGAGGCGGCGCTCGCCGCGCTCGCCGCCTTCCTCCACACCGCCACGACCCGAGGAGACCAGGGATGAGCGCGCCAGCCTCCGAGTTCCTCTCCGCCCCCGCCTGGCTCGTCACGGCGTTGCACCTCGTGACGCTGACGCTCCACCTGACCGCCATGGGCTACGTCTTCGGCGGGCTGGCGAGCGCGCTCCTCGCTCCGCGCGGGGCCGAGGGGCCGCACCCGGCGACGCGCGCCTTCCTGCGGTCGCTCCCCTCGGCGATGGCGGCGACGATCACGCTCGGGGTGGCGCCGCTGCTCTTCCTCCAGCTCGTCTACCACCGCCAGGCCTACGCCGCCGCCATCGCCTCGGCCTGGTACTGGCTCGGCATCCTGCTCGCGGCCGGGATCGCCTACGCCCTGCTCTACCGGGTCGCGCTGGCGAGCGGCCCCTGGGGGCGCGGCACCACCGCACTCCTCGTCATCGCCTTCGCCGGCCTGCTCTACGTCTCCCTGACCTACAGTGCCATCTTCGCGCTCGCCGAGTCGCCGGAGACGATCGCGCGCCTCCACACCGCCGACCCCTCCGGAGGGAGCTTCCACCCGGACCCCGGCGCCTGGGCGGTGCGCTGGCTGCACATGCTGACCGGGGCGTTCGCGATCGGCGCCTTCTTCTTCGGCGTCTTCGCGCGGAAGGACGAGGCGCTCTTCCGCCACGCCCGGCGCGCCCTCGCCGCCTGGATGGTGGTGGCGATGACCTTCGGGCTGGTCTACCTGAGCCTGCTCGGCCCGGACCTCATGCCCTTCATGCGCACCGCGGGGCCGGTCCTCGTGACGGTCGGCTTCCTGCTCTCGCTCGGCGCCCTCCACCTCTTCTTCGCCCGGCGCTTCGCGCTCGCGGGCGGGCTGCTCGTCACCTCGGTCTTCACCATGGTCGCGAGCCGCCACCTGCTGCGGCACGTGCGGCTGGACGGGATCGCCTCCGCCGCGGCACTGCCGTTCCAACCGCAGTGGAGCGTGCTCGTTCTCTTCCTCGTCTGCTTCGTCCTCGCGCTCGCCGTCCTCGCCTACATGGCCCGGCTCTTCTTCGCCGGCCGCCGTCCGGCAGACGGGCTCTGAGGTGCCGGCCATGCGCTCGCTCCGGCCGCAGCTCCCCGCGCTCTTCCTCCTCGCCGCCCTCGCGGCCTCTCCGGTCCTCCCGGCGGAGCCGGCGGCAGCCGTGCCCGCCGGGATCCCGGCTCCCTCGGAGTTCCTCGGCTTCGAAGTCGGCGCCGACCGCACGCTCGCCGACTACCGGCAGATCGGCGCCTACCTGCGCGCCCTCGCCGCCGCCTCCGACCGCGTCGACCTGGAGTCACTCGGAGAGAGCACGCGCGGCGAGGAGATCCTGCTGGCGGTGATCTCGTCGCCGGAGAACCTCGCCAACCGGAGCCGCCTCCAGGAGATCGCGCGGCGCCTCGCCGACCCGCGCGGCCTCGCGCCCGAGGAGGAGGCGGTGCTGCTCGACGAGGGGCGGGTCTTCCTGCTCGTCACCTGCAACATCCACGCGACCGAGAGCGCCGCCTCGCAGATGGCGATGGAGTGGGCCCACGCGCTCGCCACCGCCAGCGACGAACGGACCGGCCGCTGGCTCGACGACGTCGTCCTCCTGCTCGCGCCGTCGATCAACCCCGACGGCCAGATCATGGAGACGGAGTGGTACCGCGCGCGGCTCGGCACCCCGCAGGAGGGAGGCCGGATGCCGTGGCTCTACCACCCCTACGTGGGCCACGACAACAACCGCGACTGGTTCATGCTCACCCAGAAGGAGACGCGCGCCGTCTCGCGCGCCGTCTACCGCGAGTGGCTCCCCCAGGTCTGGCTCGACCAGCACCAGATGGGCTCGACCGGGCCGCGCATGTTCGTGCCGCCGTTCGCCGAGCCGGCGAGCCCGGCGATCCACCCGCTGGTCTGGCGCGACGTGAACCTGATCGGCGCCAACATGGCCTTCCGGCTCGAGCAGGCGGGCAAGAGCGGCGTGATCTACGGCTACGCCTTCGACGCCTACTGGCCCGGCGGGACCAAGAACACCGCCTGGTGGAAGAACATCTCGGGCCTCCTCACCGAGGTCGCCTCCGCGCGCCTCGCCTCGCCGGTCCGCATCGAGCCCTCCGAGCTCGCGGGTGGCGGCAAGGGGCTCGTCGAGTACGGCCCCCAGACCAACTTCCCGAACCCGTGGCCGGGGGGCGCGTGGCGGCTGCGCGACATCATGGACTACGAGCGGATCGCCTCGGACGCGATCCTGGAGACCTGCTCGGAGCGCCGCCGCGACCTGCTCGCCAACGCGCTCGCCCGCGCCCGGGCCGCCATCGCCAGCTTCGCCCCCGACGAGGCCTGGAGACTCCCGGCCGTCCAGCGCGACCCGGCCGCGGCGGCGGCGCTCGCCGCGCTGCTCGACGAGCACGGCGTGGAGCTCCGTGCGAGCGCCGAGGGCGACGTCTACGTCCCGCTCGCGCAGCCGTACGGCCGCTTCGTCGAGGAGATGCTCTCGGTCCAGCGCTTCCCGGAGGTCAAGCTCGTGCCCGGCCGGGAGATCGTGCGCCCGTACGACGTGGCGGCCTGGACGCTGCCGCTCATGATGGGCGTCGCCGCCGAGCGCGCGGCGCTCCCGCCCGACCTGCCGCGCTGGCGGCCCGTCCCCCCGCAGTGGCCGGCCGACGCTCCGGCGGTCGCGCTGCTGCCCGGCCGCGCGGCCCACGCCGCGGTGGTCAACGCGGCGCTCGCCGCTGGTGGAGAGGTGCGCCTCGCCCGCCGGCCGCTCACCGCCGGCGGCGTCGAGTGGCCCGCCGGGACCTGGTTCCTCGACGCCGCGGGGGCGCAGGCGGGCCTCGTGGCGGCCACCCCCGGCGTCGTCGCCACGCCACTCTCCGGGATGCCGGGCGAGACCGAGGCGCTCCGCGCCCCGCGGGTGGGGATCTACAAGCCGTGGCTGGCGAGCATGGACGAGGGCTGGACGCGCTTCGTCCTCGAGCGGGCCGGCTTCGCGCCGCGCACCCTCGACAACCAGACGGTGCAGAAGGGCAACCTCCGCGCCTCGTTCGACGTCCTCGTGCTGCCCGACATCCCGAAGGAGACGATCGCCACCGGCCGCCCCAAGCGCGAGGAGGGAGCGGTCCGCTACTTCGCCGACCTGCCGCCCGAGTTCGCCGGTGGCCTCGGGAAGGAGGGGGCCGCGGCGCTCGTCGAGTTCGCACGCGCCGGCGGCACGCTGGTGGCGCTCGCCTCGGCGGGCGAGTATCTCCTCGGGGAGATGGAGCTGCCGGTGCGCAACGCGCTCGCGCCGGCAGACGATTTCGCCTGCCCGGGCTCGCTGCTGCGCGGCCAGGTGGCGCCCGGTCACCCGGTCACCTGGGGACTGCCGGAGGAGGTGGCGCTCTTCGTCGACGTGCCGCTGGCGTTCGCGACCCTGCCGCCGGGACCCGACCTCGAGCGCTGGGTGCTCGCCACCTACCCCACCGCCCCGGCCGACGTCCTGCTCTCGGGCTGGATCCGCGGCGAGGAGCAGATCGCCCGCCGCGCTGCCGCCGTCGCCACGACCTACGGCAAAGGCAAGGTCGTGCTCCTCGCCTTCCGCCCCCAGCACCGCGCCCAGACCCACGCCACCTACCCGTTCCTCTTCAACGCCCTCTACTGGTCGGTGCTGGAGCGGTAGGCCCGCCGTTCCGCCTGGTACCCCCAACGGGATTCGAACCCGTGTCGCTGCCTTGAAAGGGCAGTGTCCTGGACCTGGCTAGACGATGGGGGCGGCCCGGACGATCGCTGGTGGGCCCTGAGGGACTCGAACCCCCGACCTACTGGTTAAAAGCCAGCAGCTCTACCGGCTGAGCTAAGGGCCCCGGCGCCGGAAGTATAGCGAACGGGGCCGCGGGGCGGCGGCCTATCCGGCCGGAGCGAGACCCGCTTCGACGGCGCGGCGCCGCCCGCCGAGGAGCGCCTCGAGCCCCGCGTCGCCGCGCAGGATCGTCTCCTCCCGCCGCGGCCCGGTCGAGACGAGCCAGACCGGAGCGCCGACCTCCTCCTCGAGCAGCGCGACGTAGTCGCGCGCCGCCTCGGG
>JAHDVN010000021.1:0-6272 GCA_023384635.1 Thermoanaerobaculia bacterium | reverse complement strand
TCGTCCCCCCCCGCCGGGCCCGGGTCCCCCCCCCCCCCCCCGGCGCCCCCCCCCCCCCCGCGCCCCGGGCCCCGCCCCCCCCCGCCGCCTCGGGGAGATCCTCGAAGGCGCGGATGCCGACCGTCTCCCGCCGCCAGCCGCGGACCGTCCGGTAGACCGGCTCGGCCTCGGCCTGGGCGCTCGGGCTGGCGGGAAAGCCGCGGAGGACCTCGCCCCGGTGCCGGTAGCCGACGCAGACCGGGATCTCGTCGAACTCGTCGAGCACGTCGAGCTTGGTGAGCGCGATGCCGTGGGCGCCGTTGATCCGCTGCGAGTAGCGGGCGGCGACCGCGTCGAACCAGCCGCAGCGGCGCGGGCGGCCGGTCACGGTGCCGCGGCGGCGGAGGAACTCCGCCGGCTCTCCGGAGAGCTCGCCCACGAACGGCCCGCCGCCCACCCGCGTGGTGTAGGCCTTGAGCACCCCGAGCACGCAGCCGAGGGCCGCCGGCGGCACGCCGGTGCCGGTGGCCGCGCCGCCCGCGGTGGCGTTCGAGCTGGTGACGTACGGGTAGGTGCCGTGGTCGACGTCGAGGAGCGCCCCCTGCGCCCCCTCGAAGAGCAGGCGCCGGCCGGCCGCGAGCCAGCCGTGGAGCAGGTGGGCGGTGTCGCTGACGAGCGGCGCCAGCCGCTCCGCCCACTCCTGGCAGAGCCCCCGGATCTCCTCCACCCCGATCCGCTCCTCCGCTCCGAGGGCACCGAGCTCCGCGTCCGTGCGGGCGAGCTGGGCGGCGAGGCGGTCGGCGAAGCCGGGCTCGAAGAGGTCGCCGAGCCGCAGCCCGGCGCGGGAGATCTTCGCTTCGTAGGCCGGGCCGATGCCGCGTGCCGTGGTGCCGATCTGGCTCTCCCCCGCCGCCCGCTCGCGAGCCCGGTCGAGGAGCGCGTGCGACGGGAGCAGCAGATGCGCGCGGCTCGAGACGAAGAGCCGGCCGGCGGTCTCGACACCTGCCCCCGCGAGCCGGCCGAGCTCGTCGAAGAAGGCGTCCGGCGCCACCACCATGCCGTTGCCGAGCACGCAGTCGAGACCCGGATGGCAGATGCCGGAGGGGATGAGCTGGAGCGCGAAGTGGCGGCTGCCGAACTTGACCGTGTGGCCCGCGTTGTGCCCGCCCTGGTAGCGCACCACGGCGTCGAAGGCGGGGCAGAGGAGATCGACGATCTTCCCCTTCCCCTCGTCTCCCCACTGCAGCCCGACGACGACGGCGTTGGTCACGGCTCCCCGCCTCCTTCCGGTTCGCTCCGATGCTAGCACCCGGCCGGCCGCCGGCTCCGGCGCCGGGCTCTGCGCTAAGCTCCGCGCCCAGATCCGCTGGCCAGAGGGGGAACCGGCATGTTCTTCAAGATCCCGTCGTTGATCCTCAAGCAGCTCTACACCTTCGGCAGCCTTGCCAACACCGCCGAGGGCGCGCGCTTCGCGGTGAAGAACCGGCTGAGCGACGCGTCGCTCACCGCGTTGCGCTCGGTCGCGATCGACGGCGTGGCGATCGGGGCGGAGCGAATCCACCTCGAGACCGCCGCCGGCGAGCGGCTCCCGGCCGCCGGCATCTCGCCCGAGCGCCCGCTCGCCTTCCCGCTGCGCGAAACGCTCCAGATCCAAGTCGCCGGGATCGGACCGCTCGCCCAGGGGAGCCACGAGGTCACCGTCTCCTTCGCGGCCACCCCGTTCGGCGACCTCGACCTCAAGGTGAGCGACGCGATCGCCACGGAGGCTCCCCGGCGCGTCGCGGTGCCGCTCGACAAGGAGGACAACTACGCGCCCGGGATCGTCGCGGCCCGCCAGCGGTTCGCCGAGGAGGCCACCGGCGCCCGCCTCGAGCACCTGGTGCGCTACAGCTTCGACCCACGCGTGACGCAGGGGAACATCGAGAACTTCACCGGCGTGGCGCAGGTGCCGATCGGACTCGCCGGACCGGTGCGGGTCAACGGCGAGCACGCGCAGGGGGAGTTCCTGGTGCCGCTCGCCACCGCCGAGGGGACCCTCGTCGCCTCCTACAACCGCGGCATCAAGGTGCTGAACCTCGCGGGCGGGGTGACCACCACGGTCCAGGCCGACTGCATGCAGCGCGCCCCGGTTTTCGTCTTCGACTCCGCCCGCGAGGCGCGGGCCTTTCTCGACTGGATCGACGGCGAGATGCCGGCCATCCGCGAGGCGGCGGAGGCGACCTCGACCGTGGCCCGCCTCCTCTACATCGACACCTACCTCGTCGCCAAGTTCGCCTATCTGCGCTTCAACTTCGCCACCGGCGACGCGGCCGGGCAGAACATGGTCGGGCGCGCCACCTTCGCCGCCTGCAGCTGGATCCTCGAGCAGGAGTGGCCGCGGGCCCACGTGCGCCGCTTCTATCTCGAGTCGAACCTCGCCACCGACAAGAAGGCGTCGCAGATCAACGTCATGCGCACGCGCGGCAAGCGCGTCACCGCCGAGGCCACCATCCCGCGCGACGTCCTCGTCCAGCACATGCGCGTCGAGCCCGAGTCGCTCCACTACCACGCCCAGGTGGCGAACGTGGGGGCGATGCTCTCCGGGGCGAACAACAACGGCTGCCACTCCCCGAACGGGATCACCGCCATGTTCATCGCCACCGGCCAGGACGTCGCGAACGTGGCCGAGTCCTCCGCGGGGCTCGTCTACACCGAGCTCACGCCGCGCGGCGACCTCTACATCGCCATCACGATTCCGTCCCTGATCGTGGCCACCCACGGCGGGGGCACGTCTCTCCCCACCCAGCGCGAGTGCCTGGAGATCCTCGGCTGCGTCGGGAAGGGAAAGGTGCGCAAGCTGGCCGAGATCGTGGCGGCGGTGGCGCTCGCCGGCGAGATCTCGCTCGCGGCCGCGATCTCCTCGCTCGACTGGGTGTCGAGCCACGAGAAGTACGGCCGCAACCGCTGAGGCGCGGCAGAGAAAACCGCGCCGCCGGTGGCGAGGGGGGTCCACCGGCGGCGCGGGGCCCCGCCACGGGCGGGGCACGTTCCTGCGTTCGGTGCGCCGGGCCGCCGCGCGCGGCCGCCGGCGCTAGCGCTTGGCGGCCGTCGAACGGACCGCCGGCTTCGGCGCCTTCAGCTTCTCGACCAGGACGGTGAGCTCCTCGACCCGCGCCGAGAGGGTCGCGATCTCGTCCTTGCTCGGCACGCCGAGGCGGGCCAACGCCCCCGCCACCTGGTCGTCGATCCTGCCGGAGACCCCCTCGAACGCGCGGCCCGCCTTGCCGCGGACCTCGGTCACGAGGTCCCGGAAGCGCCCGAGCTCGGCCTTGCCGCGGCCCTCGACCTCCTCGCCCTTCTTGACGAGGTTCTTGAACAGCTTCGAGCCCTCCTCCTCGGCCGTCGCCAGGGCGCCGAGGCCGGCGAGCCAGATCTTCCCCGCCGACTCCCGGACCTCTTCGGGCAGCTTCTTCGCCTTCTGCTTGGCCATCGTCGTCTCCCCCTTTCGCGTCTCGTCGGTCCGGCCGCGGGCGGCTCAGGCGTGCGGTTGCATCCGCGCGAGCTTGGCGTTGAGCCGCTCGACGCGCTCGATCAGGCGGTGGACCTCGCCGCGGGTCGGCACCCCGAACCGCTCGAACAGCCCGTGGGTGGCGCTCTCGAAGGTGTCCTTCGCGCGCTCCCCCACCTCGTGCATCGTGCGGTCGACGCGCTTCGTGGCCTCCCCCAGGAGCGCCTTCGGCTCCAGGTGGAGGTCGCCGAAGTCGCTGTCGCGCCCCTTGGCGACCAGGGAGTCGAAGAGACCGACCGTCTCCTCGACCACGGCCCCGGCGAAACCGAGCCCCGCGAGCCAGAGGTTGCGCGCTTGGCTGGCCGCCTCTCCTCCCAGCTGTTCGACGTCGTGCCTCGCTTCCTTCGCCATCTCCTGAATGTTCATGCGCTCTCCTCTCCCTTCTTGCGCCGCATGGTGCGGGGTGCGCCGGCCTCGGCTCCGGGCGCGGCGCTGCCGACGAGCTCCGCCTCCGGGCCCGCCTCGAGCTCGGCGAGGGACGACTCGAGCTGCTCGAGGCGCGCCCGCAGCCGGTCCATCTCGCCGCGCGCCCGGCGCACCGGGCCCAGCGTGTCGAGCGAGCGCTGCAGGATCCGGTCGACCCCGCTCTGCACCTGCTCGACGCCGGTGTGGACGGCCTGGCGGCCGAACCGCACGAGGTCGTGCAACAGGTCCGTCGGCAGGGCGACCGTTCCCCGCCGCCCTTCGTCGAGAATGATCTGGGTGAGGGTCTGGGCCGTGACGTCGGCGCTCGAAGCGTTGTCGATGACGCGCACGTCCTGACCGGTGCGGATCCACTCGGCGAGCTCGTCGAGTGCGACGTACCGGCTTTCCTCGGTGTCGTAGAGCTTCCGGCTCTCGTAGCGCTTGATCAGACGGATCATGACCCCTCCATCGATCTCTCTTGCCGCGATGCGGCATTGCCACTGTCTTTATACCGCGCCGCGGCAAAGCGTGTCAACCGGTCGGTCCGGATCGCTCCAGGCGCGCTCGAGGCAGGCGGCGATCCGCTCGATCCCGGCCAAGCCGGACGGCTCCTCGCCGAGCAGTGGCAGGCTCCAGAGCGGCACCTCCCCGAGCCGGCCGGCGAGCTCCCGCAGGCCCACGCTGTCGCGCCGCGACAGGAAGGCGAGGAGCGGTGGCCAACCGTTGCCGGCGAGCGGGGGGTGCATCCGGTTGACCACCACGCCCGCGAGGCGGCAGCCGTGCGCGCCGAGCTGGCGCGCGAAGTAGAGCGTCTCGGGGATCCGCTCCTCGCCCGGACCCGCCACCAGCACGAAGGACGTGGCCTCGCCGCGGAGCCGCCGCTCGACCTCGGCGGCGCGCCGCCGGAAGCCCTCGTAGAGGGGACCGAAGGCGCGGATGAACTCGACCATGTCGCCCAGCAGGTCGAGCCCCACGATCTCGTCGAGGCCGGCCTCCAGCCGGCGGCCGACCGCCCCGAGGGCGCCGGTCCGCGCGCGCCCGAGGTCGTCGAACCAGGAGCGGAAGGCGAGGCGCACCAGGCCGCTGTCGAGAAACTCCACGATCCGCCGCGGCGCGCCGAGGAAGTCGAGCGCCTCGCGCGTCGGGGGCGTGTCGAGCACGATGCGGTCGAAGGCCCCCGCCTCGTGCGCCTCGAAGAGCCGCTCCACCGCCATGTACTCGAGCACCCCGGCCAAGCTCCCGGCGAAGGTGCGGTAGAAGCGGTTCGCGAGGATCCGGTCGCGCGCCGCCGGGTCCGGCGCGTGGCGCTCGATCAGCCGGTCGAAAGTGCGGCGGGCGTCGAGCAGGCTCGCCCAGAGCCCCCCGCCCGCGACACCCGGCACCTCGACCTCCGCCCACGTCGCCTCGGCGCCGACGCCGAGCGCCTGCCGCAGCCGATGGGACGGATCGAAGGTCATCACCAGGGTCCGCGCGCCCTCCCGCGCCGAGAGGACCGCGGCCGCCGCGGCCACTGTCGTCTTGCCGACACCGCCGGCGCCGACCAGGACCAGGAGCTCGGGCCCGCGCTTCACCGCGCCTCCGGCCGGGCCGGCGGCGCCGCCGCCAGCCGCTCCGCCAACGAGCGGGCCAGCGCCGCGCCACGCGGCAGCGGCAGCCAGGGCAGCTCGACGACGGCCCCCCGCCAGCCGGCGAGCAGCCGCTCCCGGCAGCGCTCCTGGAGCGCCAGCCGCCGCCGCCAGAGGGCGAGCGGCGCCGCCTCGCCGGGGCGCGCCGCGGGGAGGTCGTCCGGCGCGAGCTGATTGATCGCGAGCAGCGCCGCGGGCCGCCCGAGCGCCCCGGCGAGGCTTCCGGCGAGCTCGAGCGTCTCCTCCACCGGCATCTCCTCGGCGGTCGCGACGAGAACCGACCGGCAGCGGCGCGGATCGGCCACGAGCTCCTCGAGCCGCGCGGCGAGGCGGGCGAACGGGCCACTGTGCACCACCTCGGCGACGAGTTCCGGCGCCCGCAACTGGCCGAGCGCGTGGCCGCTCGCCGCGCCGTCCAGCACCACGGTGTCGAACTCGCCGCGCAGGCTGCGCTCGACGTGATCGAGGACCGCGAGCTCCTCGAGGCCCGGCGCCCCGTCCACGAACTGCTGGTACATCGGATGGGCGAGGAGGCGGCGCGCGAGGAGGCGGACCGGGATCCGCTCCTCCACCTGCCGGTCGACGAGGGAACGGGGGCGCAGGCTTTCGAGCGCGAGCCGGGGCGCGACGGCGACCCGCTCCCCGCCCGAGGGGGCGACGCCGAGCCAGGCGTGGAGGCTCTCGCGCGGATCGATCTCGAGCAGGAGCACGCGCTG
>JAHDVN010000453.1 GCA_023384635.1 Thermoanaerobaculia bacterium | reverse complement strand
GCTGCGGCTATCCGATGGGACCGTTCACGCTTCTCGATTTCGTGGGCCTCGACACCACCTATTTCATCGCCAACATCATGTTCGAGGAGTACCGGGAGCGCCGCTTCGCGCCGCCGCCGCTGCTCAAGCAGATGGTGCAGGCCGGACGGCTCGGGCGCAAGAGCGGCCGCGGCTTCTACGAGTATGGACGCTAGGGAGGCGAGCCAGACGCCCGGAGGGGCGGGCGAGGAGAGGGTGGGGGACGGCGAGCCGGGCCCGGAACGGACGGCGATCACGCTGGCCGGCGAGGGGGTCGAGGTCCTCTACGGCACGCGCGACGAGCACCTCCGCCGCATCGAGACGACCTTCGGCGTGCGCCTCTCGGTGCGCGGCCAGCAGATCCTCGTCGAGGGGGAGGAGGCCTCTCGGAAGGTCGTGGTGTCGCTCTTCACCCAGCTCGCGGACCTGCTCGGCCGCGGCTACCGGGTGCGAGGGGAGGACGTCACGACCGCGATCCGCGTGCTCGCCACCGAGCCCGCGACCCCGCTCGGGGACTTCTTCGCCGCCGACGGCCTGATGGCCTCGGTCCGCCGCCTGATCTCGCCGCGGACGCTCAAGCAGCAGCTCTACGTCAAGGCGATGCTCGAGCACGACATGGTGATCTCGATCGGTCCGGCGGGCACCGGCAAGACCTACCTCGCGGTGGCGGTGGCGGCGGTGATGCTCTCCGAGAAGCGGGTGCGGCGGCTGATCCTGACCCGGCCGGCGGTGGAGGCCGGCGAGCGGCTCGGCTTCCTCCCCGGCGACCTGGCCGAGAAGATCAACCCGTACCTGCGCCCCCTCTACGACGCCCTCTACGACATCGTCGGCTTCGAGAAGGTGGGGCGGATGATGGAGCGGGGGATGATCGAGGTCGCCCCGCTCGCCTTCATGCGCGGGCGCACGCTGAACGACAGCTTCATCATCCTCGACGAGGCGCAGAACACGACCACCGAGCAGATGAAGATGCTGCTCACCCGGGTCGGGTTCAACTCGAAGGCGGTGATCAACGGCGACGTGACCCAGGTCGACCTGCCGCGGGCCACCACGTCGGGCCTGCGGGAGGCGCAGGAGGTGCTCGCCGGGGTGGAGGGGCTCAAGTTCGTCCACTTCGACGAGCGCGACGTGGTCCGCCACGCCCTCGTCCAGAAGATCATCTGCGCCTACGACCGCCACGAGCGCGCCCGCGAGGCGCGGGCCAACGGCGGTGCGGAGGGGGGCGCGTGAGCCCGGCCGGCCGCGGTGGTGGAGACGACAGGGAGGTCGTGGTGCTCAACCCCTCGCGCTATCCCGAGGCGGCGGAGGCGCGGCTCCGCGCCTGGCTGCGCCCGCTGCTCGACGAGGTCGCGCCCGGGGGCGGGAGCTTCGCGGTCCGCCTCGCCGGCGACCGCACGCTGCAGCGCCTGAACCGAGAGTTCCGCGGCCGCGACGCGGTGACCGACGTCCTCTCCTTCCCCGGCGAGCCGGGGCCCGAAGGTCCCCACCTCGGGGACGTGGTGATCGCGGTACCGGCGGCGCGCCGGCAGGCCGGAGCCGCCGGGCACTCCGCCGCCCGCGAAGTGCGGCTGCTGGCGCTCCACGGCCTGCTGCACTGTCTCGGGCACGACCACGAGACCGACGGGGGGGAGATGGACCGGCTCGAGCGCCGCCTCCGGCGCCGGTGGTTGGACCGTGGCTGACCGCCTCTCGTTCGCGCCGCTCTGGGCGGTGGCGCTCCTGCTGCCCCTCTCGGTGCTGCTCCTCCTCGCCTCCGCCCTCCTCGAGCGCTCGGGCCCGATCCGCCTGCGGCACTGGGCGGAGGGGGCGGGTGGCACGCTGCGCGAGCTGCACGACCACCGGTCCCGCTTCGAGGCGTTCCGCTTCCTGCTCAGCCTGGCGGCGAAACTGCTGCCGGTCGGGCTCTTCTTCGGCGCGGCGGGAGCGGCCGGGAGCCTCGCCCCCGGTCGCCCGCATCTCTGGGCCTTCGGCCTGGTGGCGCTGCTCCTCGCCCTCACCGAGCTCGCCGTGCGCTCGATCCTGCTCGCGGGGCCGGAGGGGTTCCTCGAGCGCAGCACCTGGCTCTACCGCGGCCTGCGCCTCCCGCTGGCGCCGCTGCTGCCGCTCCTCTCGCCGCTCTTCCGCCGGCGCACCGCCGAGCGGGAGGAGGACGACGAGGCGGAGGACGAGGAGGCGACCGAGGGAGAGATCGAGGCGTTCCTCGAGGTCGGCACCCGGGAGGGGATCCTCGACGAGGAGGAGCGCGAGCTGGTCTGGGGCGTCGTCGACTTCGGCGACACCCTGGTGCGCAGCGTGATGACGCCGCGGATCGACATGGTCTGTGCGCGGGCCGAGGAGTCGCTCGACGCGCTCGCGAACCGGTTCGTGGAGTCGTCCCACTCGCGCATCCCGCTCTTCGTCGATTCGATCGACCGGATCGTCGGCATCCTGCACATCCGGGACGTGCTCTCGGCGCTGCGCGCGCCGGGCCCGGTGGAGGCGGCCGCCATCGCCCCGCCGCCGCTCTTCGTGCCGGAGACCAAGCCGCTCGGCGAGC
>JAHDVN010000020.1 GCA_023384635.1 Thermoanaerobaculia bacterium | reverse complement strand
CCCCCCCCCCCCCCCCCGCGCAGGGGCCGGCCCCCCCCCCCCCCCCCCCCCCGCCGCCGGGGCGGCGGCCGCCGCCACGTCCGGCCTCCCGGGCCCGGCCCGCGAGGTGCGGGGCCGGAGTCCGGCGAAGGACGATGAGAGCACCCCTCCACATCCTGCGCAGCCCCGCTGCCGGCGCGACCGCCGTCGCGCTGCTGCTGGCGTTTGCCTTCCTCGGGAGCCGCGCGATCTGGGACCCGGACGAGGGGCGCTACACGAACGTGGCGCTGCAGATGCTCGAGAGCGGCAACTACCTGGATCTCGCCCGCCACCACGAGACCGGCCACTGGACGAAGCCGCCGGCGACCTACTGGGCGATCGCCGCCAGCATCGCGACCTTCGGCAGGAGCGCGGCCGCCGCGCGCCTTCCCGCGGCGCTGGCCTACCTGGCGTCGGTCGCTCTCGTCGCCTGGGCGGCCCGCCGGCTGCAGCCCGGCAGCGAGGCGCTCGCGGCGCTCGTCTTCGCGACGATGCTGCTGCCGTTCGCCGCCGCGAACCTGATCACCACCGACTTCCTGCTCGCCGCGTTCCAGGGGTTGGCGATGGTGGCCTGGGTCGAGTCGCGTTTCGGCGCGAGCCGGGCGCCCGGGCGGTGGCTGCTCCTCATGTGGGCGGGGTTCGCGCTGGCCTTCCTCGTCAAGGGGCCGCCGGCGCTGCTGCCGCTGCTGGCGGTGCTGGCGGTCGAGTGGCTGGCGCCGGCGCCGGGGCGCGTGCAGCGCCGCTGCTGGCCGATCGGCCTCCTGCTCTTCGCCGTGCTCGCCCTGCCGTGGTTCGTGGCCGTCGTCCTGCGCCACGCGGGGCTGCTCGCCTACTACCTGGGCACCGAGATCGCCGAGCGTGTCGCGGGAGCGGAGCTCGACCGGCATCCCGAGTGGTACGGCTGGCTGCTCGTCTACGCGCCGACGCTCGCGGTGGGCGCGCTGCCGTGGACGGCGACGCTCTGGCGCGCGGTGGGGCGCCTGGTCGCTCGCGCCCGTTCGTGGCGGGACCCGGAAGCGCGGCGCGCCGATGCCCCGCTCCTCGCCCTCGCGGCCTGGATCGCGCTCCCTCTGATCGTCTTCTGCATCGCGCGCTCGCGCCTGCCGCTCTACCTGCTGCCGCTCTTCGTGCCGCTCTCCCTGCTCGTGGCGCGCGAGCGGCGGGAGCGCGGCCGAGGCCTTCCGCGCTGGCGCCCTCTGGCGCTCTGGGTCGTGCTCCTCCTGTCACTGCGGCTCGCCGCGGCACACTGGCCGACCCACAAGGACGCGCGGCGCTGGGCGGCCGCGATCCGCGAACGCGCACCGGCGATGGCGATCGAAGAGGTCGTCTTCGTCGAGGACATGGCCCGGTACGGCCTGCACCTCCACCTCGGGGCCGCGGTGGAGCGGATCTCGCTCGATCCGCGGCCGAAGCCGCCGTTCGCGGCGACCTGGGACGACGACTTCGCCTCCGAGCTCGCCGAGCGCGAGCGTCGGGTCTGGATCGCCAAGGGGTGGCTCTGGCCCGAGATCTCGCGCCGCGCCGGGGCCGTCGGCTGTCGCCTCGAGCCGCTCGGCGAGCCGTACGAGGGACGCGTGATCTTCCTCGTGCGGCCGGCAGCCCAAGAGGGCCGCATCTCGAGCCCCTGACGCCTGTCGCCTTTCTCACAGCGGGGGCCGGACGGCCCGCGTATGCTCCCTTCGCCACGTCGCGCGGGGGAGGTGTCCGATGATGGTACGCAACGACGGCGCGGGGCCGTTCGCCCGGCTCTTCGCTTTCCTGCTGCTCACGGCGGCCGCACCGCTCGCCGCGGCCATCTACCACGTCGCACCGCCGCCGGCGGGGAGCGACGCCAACCCCGGCACCGCGGCGCTCCCCTGGGCCACGCTCCAGCATGCGGCCGACACGGTCGGGCCGGGAGACACCGTGCTGGTGCGGGCCGGCAGCTACACCGGCTTCCACCTCACGACCTCGGGCACGCCGGCGGCGCGCATCGCCTTCCGTGCCTTCCCCGGCGAGCGGCCGTCGATCGCCGCCGACAACCCGGTGACCCCGGACGGGATCAATCTGGAGGGGGCGAGCCACGTCACGATCGAGGGCTTCCGCGTCGACGGCCGCGGGCGCGCGGGGATCCGCGCCGTGCTCTGCCGCGAGGTGGAGATCCGCGGCAACCTCGCCGACGCCAACCAGCGCTGGGGGATCTTCACCGGCTGCTGCGAGGACCTCACGATCGAGTACAACGTCACCTCCGGCTCGGTGCTCGAGCACGGCATCTACGTCTCCAACAGCGGCGACCGGCCGGTGGTGCGCGGCAACCTCTCGCACCAGAACTTCGCCAGCGGCCTGCACATGAACGGCGACCTCTCGGTCTCCTGCGACGGCTTCCTGGCGACCGACGGGGTGATCTCCGACGCTCTCGTGGAGGGGAACATCCTGGCCGGCAACGGGGTGGGTGGCGGCTCGGGGATCAACTGCGACGGGGTGCAGGACTCGACGATCCGCAACAACCTGGTGGCGCAGAGCCTGGCTTCGGGGATCTCGCTCTACCGGATCGACGGCGGGGCGCCGTCGAGCGGCAACACGGTGGTCGGCAACACCGTCCACGTCGCCGCGACGGGGCGCTGGGGGCTCAACGTCCGGGACGGCTCGGCCGGCACCGTGGTGCGCAACAACATCCTCTGGAGCGACCACTCGTTCCGCGGCGCCATGAACGTCTGCGCTGCCTGCCTCGCGGGCTTCTCGTCGGACTTCAACGCGGTGGAGGACCGCTTCACCCTCGACGACGGCGGTTCGGTGCTCACCCTCACCCAGTGGCGGACCGCGACCGGACAGGACGCGAGCTCGTTCGTCGCCTCCCCGGCCCAGCTCTTCGCCGATGCTGCCAACCTCGACTACCACCTGCGGCCGGGCAGCCCGGCCGAGGACGCGGGGGTGGCGTTCCCCGGGCTCGTCGACGATCTCGCTGGCTCGCCGCGGCCGCTCGGCGCGGCGGTGGACATCGGGGCGCTCGAGGCGATCTTCGGCTACGGCTTCGAGCGCGGCTCGCTCCTCGGCTTCACCGGCGCCCAGCCCTTGCCGGCCCGCTCCCGGGACTGATCAGCGGACGGTGGCCGCGCCGTCGCCGACCAGGAGCGGCATCTTGGCGCGGAAGAGGTGGTGGAGGCGCAGCGCGGTCTCCTCCGGCAGGACCAGCGCGATCAGCGCGGGATGGGCCGGCTGGCGGCCGCGCAGGCGCTCCCAGCCGTCGTGTACCGCCGCGAGGTAGCGGCGCCAGAGGTCGAGCTTCGGGGGCGCGTTGACGACGTAGAGCTGCCACTCGTTGTCGAGCTGCACGCGGTAGGTCGCGCGCGGCTCACCTTCGGGGTCGCCCTCGTCTCCGGAGGGAATGGGAGTCGGCGCCGGCGGCGATTCCTCCTCCTCTTCCTCGCCGTCCTTCGGATAGGGGCGCAGCCGCACCGGGGCGATGACCTCGCGATCGGTGTCGCCGGGGCCCTGGGTGATCGTCCAGACGGCCGGGATCGCGAGCGGCGGGGCCTCGGCGTCGCCGAAGAGGGGCCGGTAAGTGAGCAGCTCGAGCCCCTGGAGCTCGACCCGCTCGATGACGATCCCGCGCACCCTGATGTCGAGCACCTTCGCCGCGGGGTCGAGGACGAGGTAGACGATCGGCGAGCGGGCGAGCTGGCCCTCGAGCTCGACGAGCCGCAGCTCCTCGGGGGTGCGCGCCGGGCGCCCCTCCGCGGCGCCGACGGCGGCGCTAGTACAGAAAAACGCGAGCGCCCAGAGGAACCGTCTTGTAGACGAACTCAAGGTCGTCGTCTCCCAGCCGCACGCAGCCGTGGGTCACCCGCTGGCCGAGCAGGGTCTTGAAGAGCGTGCCGTGGATGATGTAGCCGTCGGGCATGTAGAGACCGAAGCCGCCGAGCGAGACGTCGTCGAAGCGGTCCGGGGAGCCGGGCGGCGGCGGCTCGTACCCCTCCTCGATGAACGCCCAGTCGGGCTTCGCCCAGACCGGATTGCGGCGCTTGTCGATGATGGGGTGCTCGCCGAGCGGAGTGTCGAAGACCCACTTGCGCCCGGTGCGCGGGTCGTGGAGGACGCGGCCGGTGCCGGTGGAGCAGACCGCCTCGCGCAGCAGCTCCTCGCCGCGGAAGACCCGCAGGCGGTTGCGGTAGGTGTCGACCGTCACGTAGACGCCGCGCGGCCGCAGCGCCGCCAGGCGGGCCTCGATCCGCTCGGCCGCGGCCGGGCTGATGACCTTGGCGTCCGGGTCGGCGGCAAGGCTGCTCGCGGCGGCGAAGGGCCGGGCGGCGTAGCTGCCGCCGTAGCGCGCCAGGCCGGCGGAAGCGGCGGCCGCGACCAGCGCGAGGGCGAGGAGCGCCAGCAGCAGGAGGCGGGGCCAGAGGCGGCGCCGCGGGGGCACCACGACGAGCGGACGGCCGGGCTCCGGGATCGGGAGGCTCATGGCGCGGATTCTAGAACGTGCCGACGATCGTCACCGGGGTCCCCACCCGGGACCGCGCGAAGACGAAGTCCATGTCGCGGTTCGTGAGGGCCACGCAGCCGTCGGTCCAGTCGCGCCCCTGGCCCCCGTCGCCGTGGATCTCGATCAGGTTGCCCGGATGCGAGCGCAGCGGCGCCTGGCCGTTCTTCTTGGCCAGGGCGTGGCGCGCGCGGTCGGCGTCGTTCGGGTAGTTGATGAGGAGGGCCTTGTAGTAGATCGTGTTGCGCCCCGCCTTCATCTGCACCACGCGGTAGCGCCCCTCGGGCGTCGCCTGGTCGCCGGAGTGCATCTTCTGGCGCAGCCCCTTGGCGCCGAGCTCGGCGTCGAGGGTGGCGATGCGCGAGCCCGCGCGATAGACGTGGAGCTTGCGCTTCAGCTTGTCGACCACGATCGCGTGCTCGCCGTCGCGGCGCGACTGGGCGACCGTGTCGTTCACCCACGAGCGCCAGAGGGCGAGGTTGCGCGTCTCGCCGAAGCGCGCGTGCAGGTCGCGCCACGCCTTGTGGACGATCTCGGAGAAGTCCATCGCCGCCATCGCCGCCACGTTGGCGCGGTCGAGCTCGCCGGCCGCCGCGAAGTCGCGGGCCAGGCCGGCCTGGTAGACCGCCTTGCGGGCGGCCGCGATCTCGCGCCGGCCCACGCCGGCCTCGCCGGCCTCGAGCTCGGCCTGGCGGACCTGGCGCAGCATCGCCGGCTCGAGCTCCCGCCAGCGTGCCGCGGCCGCGTCCTGCCGGGTGCGGGCGAGGGCGAGTCCGGCCCGCGCCTCGGCGTGGACCCGCTGCCAGGCGGCCTCCGCCCGGCCCGGGGTGCGGGCCCAGGGCAGCGCGGCCAGCTCCTGCGCGCTCACGACCTCGGCCTGGGCGAGCAGCCGCTCGACCATGCGGGCACGCTCGGGCTGATCGGCGCGCAGCGCCCGCGCCGCCGAGAGCCCGGCGCCGCGCGCGGCGGGCACCGAGAAGGCCGGCGGTGGTGGGGGCGCGAGCCGCAACAGCGCCACGGCGCCGAAGGCGGCGAGCACCAGGATCAGCAGAAAAGAAAACGACCGGCGGCGAGAGCTCGCCGCCGGCCGTTTCCAGCGCAGCAGAACTGCTAGCACTTGATCTTTTCTTTGGCGCCCTGCATGTCGCTGGTCAGCATGTCGAGCTGACCCTTGAGCGACTCGGCCTGAGCCTTGGCTCCGAAGAAGTCCTCGGCGGCGAACGCGCTGTCGAGCCCGCCGACCTGAGCGACGAGGCCGTCGAGATTGCCGCGCATCATCTCCATGTCCTTCTTGAAGTCCTTCGGCTGGCGGCGGCACTTGCCGAGCTCGGCGTAGAGCTCCTCGGCCGCGGTGACGGCGGTCTTGGCGGCGTCGACGGCGGCCATGGCCTCGTTCTTCGCCTTCTCCTTGCCGGCGACGGCGGCTTCCTGGGCGGTGGCGGCGGCCTGAGCGGCGGCGGCGGTCAGCTCCTGGGCCTTCTTGTAGGAGCGGAACAGCGCGAACTTCTGGGCCTGGGCCTCGACCTCGGCGTTGACGGCGTTGATGGCCTGGTTGGCGGCCTCCCACTCAGCGGGGGCGTACTTGGCCGCCTGCGCGCCCTCGGCAGCCGTGAGGGCGGCCTTGGCGGCGTCGATCTCGTTCTGAGGCGGCTTGGCGCAGCCCGTGGTCAGGGCGACCACGGCCAGCATGGCGATTCCGGCGATCAGCTTCTTACGCATGACTCTCCTCTCCCTCCTTGGGGATCTGGTGCTACATCCACATTGATGGGGGTTAGTGGTCTGTTCGTTCCGTTCCAGGTCCTCCTCCGCACGACCTCACGAAGGACCTCCGGCCGACACACGGAGGAGTATACCACAGGCCTTCCGCTCACGGCACGGCCTGTCAACCCCGGTCGAGCAGCCCGCCGGCCCGCTCGACCACCTGGGCCACGGTGAGGCGGAAGTGCTCCGCGAGCGCGGAGTCCGGGGCGCTCGCCCCGAACCGGTCGATGGCGACGACCGCGCCGCCGGTCCCCACCCAGCGGTGCCAGCCGAGGCTCGAGCCCGCCTCGACCGCGAGCCGCCGATCCGCAGCCGGCGGCAGCACCGCGTCGCGGTAGGCCCCCTCCTGGCGGGCGAAGAGCTCCCAGGAGGGGAGCGAGACGACCCGGCAGGCGACGCCGCGGCCGCCGAGCTCGGTGGCCGCTCCGAGGGCGAGCGACACCTCGGACCCGGTCGCGATCAGCACCAGGTCCGGCTGGCGCTGCGGACCGGTCTCCGCCAGGACGTAGCCGCCGCGGGCGACTCCTTCGGCGGCGCGCTCGGCGGTGCCGGGCAGCACCGGTACCTTCTGGCGTGTCAGGGCGAGCGCGGTCGGCCCCTCGCGCCGCCCGATCGCGATCCGCCAGGCCGCCACCGTCTCGTTCGCGTCGGCCGGGCGGAGCACCACGAGGCCCGGGATCGCGCGCAGCGAGGCGAGCTGGTCCACCGGCTGGTGGGTCGGGCCGTCCTCGCCGAGGAAGACCGAGTCGTGGGTGAAGACGTAGACGACCGGCAGCTCCATCAGGGCCGAGAGGCGGATCGCCGGGCGCATGTAGTCGGAGAAGACGAGGAAGGTGGCGCCGAAGGGACGCACGCCGCCCTCGAGGGCGAGGCCGTTGAGGATCGCCCCCATGGCGTGCTCGCGCACGCCGAAGCGGAGGTTGCGTCCGCCGGGGCGAGCGGGGGAGGCGTCGGCCTCGCCCGCGAGGTGGGTGTTGTTCGACGGTGTGAGGTCGGCCGACCCGCCCGCCAACTCGGGGAGCCGGGCGGCGAAGAGGTTGAGGGCCTGGCCGGAGACGACGCGGGTGGCGCTCCCCTTGCCGTCCGCGGGGTGAGAGGGGAGGTCCCGGTCCCACCCCTCCGGCAGCTCCCCCGCCAGCCGCCGCCCCAGCTCGGCGGCGATCTCGGGCTCCGCGGCCGCCAGTGCGTCGCGGTGCCGCAGCCACTCCGCCCGGGCCTCGGCGCCCCGTCGCCGCACCTCGCCATAGGCCGCGCGGGCCTCCTCCGGCACGCGGAAGACGGCGTCGGGAGGCCAGCCGAGCGCCTCTTTCGTGAGCCGCGCCTCCTCGGGGCCGAGCGGCGAGCCGTGCACCTCCGACTTGCCCTGCTTGTGGGGGCTGCCGAAGCCGATCTCGGTGCGGACCGCGATCAGCGTGGGCCGCTCGCGCTCGGCCGCCGCCTCGCCGAGCGCGCGCTCCAGCTCCTCGAGGTCGTTGCCGTCGGCGACCGAGAGGACCCGCCAACCGTAGGCGGCGAAGCGCTCGCCGACCCGCTCGGAGAAGGCGAGGTCGGTCGGTCCGTCGATCGTGATCCGGTTGTCGTCGTAGATCACCGTGAGGGCGCCGAGGCGCTGGTGCCCGGCGAGCGAGCAGGCCTCGGAGGCGACCCCCTCCATGAGGTCGCCGTCGCTCGCGATCGCCCACACCGCGTGCGCGAAGAGCGGGCGGCCGGGCCGGTCGAAGCGGGCGCCGAGCAGGCGGGCGCCGAGCGCCATCCCCACGGCGTTGGCCACCCCCTGGCCGAGCGGGCCGGTGGTCGTCTCGACCCCGGGCGTGAGTCCGTGCTCGGGGTGTCCGGGCGTGCGCGAGCCGAGCTGGCGGAAGCGCTCGAGCTCGGCGAGCGGCAGGTCGAACCCGGCGAGATGGAGGAGCGCGTAGAGGAGCGCCGAGGCGTGGCCGCAGGAGAGGACGAAGCGATCGCGGCCCGGCCAGAGGGGATCGGTCGGGTCGAAGCGGAGGAAGCGGCTCCAGAGCACGTGGGCGACCGGCGCCAGCCCGAGCGGCGCTCCCGGATGCCCGGAGCGGGCCCGCTCGACCATGTCGACGGCGAGGAAGCGGAGGGTGTTGACGGCGATTCGGTCGCGGTCCATGGGGTCGTCTCGCGGCGGGGTGGGGGTGGGGAGTCGGGGGGAGTCTAGCCGACGCCCCGCCGGGCCGCAGCTTTGACTTCCGCGCGGACGACTCCCTAGAATGACGGGTCGAGCGCCTTCCGGAGACGTGGCCGAGCGGCTGAAGGCGGCGGTTTGCTAAACCGTTATACGGGCTCAAACCTGTATCGAGGGTTCGAATCCCTCCGTCTCCGCCAGTCCCTCCCTCCCGCCTGCAAAGCAGCTGCGGTGTTGACCTCGAGGGTCGTCTCCTGACCCTGCGAGGGGCGCGCCGACCCGGCGCTGCCGGGGATTTCGGGTCAGCCCCTGACCCGCACGGCCCGGGTGCCGTCGGGATCGCCCCGGCAAAGCCTCTGTTCTCCGTGTTTGGGAGCGTCTTCCGGGGTCCGTCGCGGCTGGCATCGGTCGTGCCTCTCGACAGGGCGATCGGGGGTGAGGTGGAAGCCTCGCCGCGATCCGTCGGCGGCGAAGGGGACGGGCGCTCCGGGAGGGGCCGGCATGAGGATGAAGCGGGAGATGGTGCTCTGGGCGCGCCGGCTGCGATGATCCGCCGCGAGCCTCCGGCGCCGGGCGAGCGCTCTGCCCGGCGGAGCCGGGGTCTCCGGAGAGAGGAGGAGGTCCGGGCATGCTCCAGGGCGATACCGCCGATGGCCCCGCGCCGCTCGATCCCGCACGGCTGCGGCTGACCACCGGGCTCGACGGAGCGCTCGCGCTCGGAGCGACGGCGGTCTTCGCCGCCTGGCTGCTCGGCCGCCCGCTCCTCTACGCGCCGGCGGCGCCGGTGATGTCGCCTTTCACCGCCCTCTCGCTCTTCCTGATGGTGGCGGTGCGGCAGGCGCGGCTCCATCTCGAGACCTGGCCGATGGCGCTCAGCCTCGCGATGTCGGGTCTGGTGCTGAGCGGCAACGTCTCCTCGATCCTGACCCTCGCGGTGGCGCCGCCGGAGCTCTGGGCCGCCTTCCCCGGGCTCGTGCTCACCTCGACGATGACCTCGATCGGGCTCTGCCTCTTCTGCGCCCACGACCTCGCGGTGGCGATGCGCGAGACGCCGGACTCGGCGCTCATCCTCGACGACCTCCTGCTCCACCTCGCCCTGGTGCCCGGCGGTGTGAGCCTGCTCGGCTACCTGCTCGGCAACCCGACCTACCTCTCCGTCCACGCCGACCCGCGGGTCGGGATCTCGCCGCTCGAGATGGGCTTCATGGCCGCCTACGCGGCGGCGGCGCTCCTCTCCAACCCGCGGCTCTTCCTCTGGCGCTTCCTCGCCGGCGGCTGGACCAACCGCCTCGTCTTCTCGCTGCTCTTCGCGAACCAGTTCGTGGCGCCGGTGGCGGTCGCGCTGCTGCTGCCCAACCCGCGGCCCGAGGGGCCCGGCCTCGAGCTCTTCGTGATGCTCGCGGGCGTCGTGGCCACACTCTCCTTCCTGCTCCTCCAGGCGCGCCTTCACCGCCGGCAGACGGCCTGAGCGCGCGCCTCAGGCGAGGTCGACGAAGACCGGGGCGTGGTCGGAGGGGAGCTTCCCCTTGCGCTCGTCGCGGTCGATCAACGCCGCCGTGCAGCGCGGGGCGAGGGGGGTGGCGAGCAGGAGGTGGTCGATGCGCAGGCCGTCGTTCTTCGGAAAGCCGAGCATCCGGTAGTCCCACCAGGAGTAGTGACCGCCCTCGGCGTGGTGGAGGCGGAAGGAGTCGACGAGGCCGGCGTCGAGCAGCGCGTCCCAGGCGGCGCGCACCTCCGGGTGGCAGAGGACGGAGCCGGCCCAGGCGGCGGGGTTCGCGACGTCGCGCTCCTCGGGGGCGATGTTGAAGTCGCCGCCGAGGACGAGGGGCGGGCCGTCCGCCTGGCGGCGTGCCCAGACGGCAAGGCGCGCGAGCCACGCGAGCTTGTAGGGCCACTTCTCCGAGCCGACCTCCTGGCCGTTCGGAATGTAGGCCGAGGCGACGCGCAGACCGCCGACGGTCGCCGCGACCAGCCGCGCCTGGCTCTCGTCGCCGCCGTCGCCGAAGCCGGTCGCGACGTCGCAGGGCTCCTCGCGGGCGAGGATGGCCACGCCGTTGTACGTCTTCTGTCCGAGGACGGCGGCGTGGTAGCCGGCCTCGCGGAGTGCCTCGGCCGGGAAGCGGGCGGCCTCCGTCTTGAGCTCCTGCAGGCAGACCACGTCGGGGCGATGCCGGGCGAGGAGGGCGAGGAGCCGCTCCTGCCGAGCCTTGACGGAGTTCACGTTCCAGGTGGCAATGCGCATCGTGCCTCCCGCGCCGCTGGTGCGGGGCCATTCTAGGCGGAGAATCGCGGCGGCCGCGGCGCGGCCGATTGGTAGACTGTGCGCCGGGGAGGAGGTCGCAATGAGCTCGGAGACGCTCTGGTACATCGCCGTCGACGGACGCCAGGAGGGGCCGTGGCCGGCCGCCGAAATTGCGAACCGCCTGCGGGCGGGGGCCCTCGACCCGCGCCGCACCCACGTCTTCGCGCAGGGGATGGCAGGCTGGGAGCCGATCGGCGCGCGCCCCGAGTTCGCGGCCGGGGCCAGCGCCGGCGCCACGGCGATCCCGCCGGTGCCGCCGCCGCCGGCGGGCGCGCACGAGATCGACTTCGAGCTCTTCGGCCAGGAGATGCAGTTCGTCGAGATCACGCTCGATCCCGGCGAGGCGTGCGTGGCGGAGGCCGGGGCGTTCTTCTACATGGACCCGGGGATCCAGATGGAGACGATCTTCGGCGACGGCTCCTCGGCCGGCGGCGGCGGGCTGATGGGGATGCTGATGTCGGCGGGCAAGCGCGTGCTCACCGGCGAGTCGCTCTTCATGACCGTCTTCGCCAACCAGGCGGGGGGCCGCCAGCGCGTCGCCTTCGCCGCCCCCTACCCGGGGAGCATCGTGCCCGTGGACCTGCGCCGGCACGGCGGCACGCTGCTCTGCCAGAAGGACTCGTTCCTCTGCGCCGCGAAGGGGATCGCGGTCGGCATCGCCTTCCAGCGCAAGCTCGGCGCCGGCCTGTTCGGCGGCGAGGGCTTCATCCTGCAGAAGCTCGACGGCGACGGCCTCACCTTCCTCCATGCCTGCGGCGCCGTGGTCGAGCGCGAGCTCGCCGCCGGCGAGGTGCTGCGCATCGACACCGGCTGCGTAGTGGCGTTCGAGAGCCGGGTGCAGTACGACATCCAGATGGTCTCGGGGGTGAAGACCTTCCTGTTCGGGGGCGAGGGCCTCTTCTTCGCCACGCTGACCGGGCCCGGGAAGATCTGGCTCCAGTCGCTCCCCTTCAGCCGCCTCGCGAGCCGCGTCTTCGCCGCCGGTGCCCCGACCGGCAAGCGGCGCGAGGAGGGCTCGATTCTCGGCCCGCTCGGCAACCTGCTCGACGGCGACGGCCGCGGGTAGGGCGGGCGCCCGGACGGCCCGCCGGGGGCGGAGCGGAGGAACGGATGGCGGTCGCGGCCGCGCTCCTGGCCTTCCTGCTCGCGGCTCCCCCGGTGCTCTCCCCGGAGCTCGCGGGGGCCGAGCGTCGCGCCGCGGTGGCCGCCGCGTCGCGCGACGAGCTGGCCCGCGCCATGCGGGAGAGCTCGCCCGAGGAGCTCGTCGCGACCTCGCTCGCGCTCGTCGAACGGCTCGGCACCTACCGCGTGCGCATGGTCAAGCGGGAGCGGATCGGCGGCAGCTTGCGTCCGGCCCAGGAGATCGACCTCTTCGCCCGCGAGGAGCCGTTCGCGGTGCGCCTCCACTACGTGGCGGGCCCGGCGCGGGGCCGGATCGTCGTCTACGACCCGGGCGCGCGGGAGGACGCGCTCCGCGTCCGCGACGGCGGCCTCTTCTCGCTCCTCGGCGCGATCTGGGTCGGCACCGGCTCGCGGTGGGCGCGGCTCGACAGCAACCGCTCGATCCGGGAGGCGGGGCTCGGCAGCCTCCTGCGACGCTTCCGGCGCGACCTGGCGCACGCGGCGCCGCTCGGCGGCTTCCGGATCGAGCACCGGGGGTTCGACGCGGAGGAGCGCTACTGCATGCTCTGGGAGGCCCCGGCGGGCGGCGCCGGCTTCGAGAGCGCGCGGACGCTCGTCTGCGCCGACCTCGCCGCCGGCATCCCCGGCCGCGTGGAGGCGTACGGCCCCAAGGGGGCGCTGCTCGAGTCGTACGACTTCTCGGACCTCGCGCCGGTGGAGGTGGCCGGCGACTTCTTCGACCCCGCGGCGTTGCCCTGACCCGGCCGCGCCGCGCCGCGTAAGATGCGGAGGAATGCTCCGCCTGCCGTCCCGTCCCGAGCGAGTCGACGGCGTCCGCGCGACGCCCGGAGGAGCAGCGCGATGAGCGAGGCCAACGGCTCCGCCGGGGCCGAGCGCGCCGCGCCCGCCGGCCACGGCTTCGGCACGGCGCCGGTCTTCCTGGCCTCGATCTGCACCATCCTCGGGGCCATTCTCTACCTGCGTTTCGGCTACGCGGTGGGTCACACGGGGCTCGCCGGGACGCTCGCGATCATCGCCCTCGGCCACCTCGTCACCCTGCCCACCGCCCTCGCGATCTCCGAGATCGCCACCAACCGGCGGGTGGAGGGGGGCGGGATCTACTTCATCATTTCCCGCTCCTTCGGCCGCACCATCGGCGCCGCGATCGGGATCGCGCTCTACTTCTCGCAGGCGATCTCCGTGGCCTTCTACATGATCGCCTTCGCGGAGGCGTTCCGCCCCTGGGCCGCCGCCTTCCAGAGCTGGTCGGGGATCCCGCTCGACCTGCGCTACGTCTCGCTGCCGGCCACCGGGGCGCTCGTCCTCCTCGTCCTCGTACGCGGGGCGGACGTCGGGGTGCGGTTCCTGTGGGCGATCGCGGCGGTGCTGGCGCTCTCGCTCGTGCTCTTCTTCGCGGGCGAGCCATTGGCGGACGCGACGTCTAGGGAGTTGGCTCTCTTCGGCGGTATCGAGGGCGGCGATCCGTTCATGCTGGTCTTCGCGATCGCCTTTCCCGCCTTCACCGGGATGGCCGCCGGCGTCGGCCTCTCGGGCGACCTCGCGAATCCGCGGCGCTCGATCCCCGTGGGAGTGATGTCGGCGACGCTGGTGGGCCTCGCCATCTACGTCGCGGTCGCGGTGAAGCTCGCCTTCTCGGCGCCGGCCGAGGAGCTAGCCACGAACTACCTGGTGATGGCCGACATCGCGACCTGGGGACCGATCGTCCCGATCGGCCTCGCCTGCGCCACGCTCTCCTCGGCGGTGGGTTCGGTCCTGGTCGCGCCCCGCACCCTGCAGGCGCTGGGTGCCGACGGCGTGGCGCCCGGCGAGGCGGCGAACCGCTTCCTGGCCGCCGGGGCCGGCGCCGCCAACGAGCCGCGCAACGCGACGCTGGTCACCGCGGTGCTGGCGATCGCCACGGTGGCGCTCGGCAACATCGACTTCGTGGCGCGCATCGTGTCGATGATCTTCATGGTGACCTACGGTTCGCTCTGCGCGATCAGCTTCCTCGAGCACCTCGCGGCGCGGCCGAGCTACCGGCCGAGCTTCCGCTCGAAGTGGTACCTCTCCGCACTCGGCGCGGTCACCTGCTTCCTGCTGATGTTCCAGATGGACCCCGGCTTCGCGCTGCTCGCCCTGGCGCTGATGGCCGGTATCTACCTCGCGCTCCGGAGCACCCGCGGCAGGCAGGACGACCTCGCCGAGATCTTCCGCGGGGTCATGACTCAGACCGCGCGCTACTTCCAGGTTCAGCTGCAGCGGGCGGCGGCGCGCGCGCGGGCGGTGGAGTGGCGTCCGACCTTGATCGCAGTCGGCGAGCACAGCTTCGCGCGCGCGGCGCCGCTGCAGCTCCTGACCTGGCTCTGCCGCCGCCAGGGGTTCGGGACCTATCTCCACCTCCTCCGGGGCCGGCTCGACGCCCGTACCTACCGCGAGGGAGAGCGCCTCGCCAAGCAGCTGGTCACCCTTACCGAGGCGCGCCGGAGCGCGCTGGTGGTCGACACCATCGTCTCGCCGTCGCTGCGCACGGCGCTGGCGCAGGCCTATCAGATGCCGAGCTCGGCGGGCCGCAAGCACAATGCCACGCTGTTCGACTTCGCGCCGGCCGATCCGGATTCGTCGCTCGTCGAGATCGCCGACGGCTGCGCGCTCGCATGGGACGCCCGCATCAGCCCGCTCGTCCTGCGCCACGGCGAGCGCTTCTTCGGCAGCCGTCGCGACGTCCACCTCTGGCTCACCTGGCACGACCACGAGAACGCGCCGCTGATGATCCTGCTCGCCTACATCCTGCTCGGGCATCCCGACTGGGCGGGCGCCGAGGTGCGGATCTTCGCCGCCTTCCCGCACGCGGACGTCGAGCGGGAGCGAGCGAAGCTGGTCGAGCTCATCGAGACCGGGCGCCTGCCGATCAGCGTGAAGAATCTGCGGATCATCCCGACCGATGACGCCGTCGACTTCCAGCGTCTGGTGGTGCGGCGCTCGGCGCGGGCGGACCTCGTCGTCCTCGGCTTCACGCGCGCGCGGCTCGAGGAGAAGGGCGTCGCCCTCTTCCGGCGCCACCCGGACCTCGGCGAGACGCTCTTCGTCTCGGCGACCGAGCGGATCGCGATCGACTAGACTCGAGCGCGTGAGGGAGATCGTCCGCGTCGCCGCGGTCCAGTAGTTCATCCGGCCCGTGCGCAGCTTCGAGCAGTTTGCCGACCAGGTCGCCGGCCTGGTGGACACTGCCGCCGACTACAAGGCGCGGTTGGTGGTCTTCCCGGAGTACTTCACGGTCCAGCTTCTGACGCTCGGCGACCTCGCGCGCCCCATCCCGGAGCAGGTACGCTCCCTGGCCGGCCAGCTGCCGGCCTTCCTGGAGCTGATGTCGGGGTTGGCGCGCAAGCACGGGATCTACGTCGTCGCCGGCTCGATCCCGGCGCGCGGGGAGAACGGCGCGATCCACAACGACTCGTACGTCTTCGGCCCCGACGGTCGCCAGGGCCTCCAAGGCAAGCTGCACATGACGCGCTGGGAGCGCGAGGAATGGCTGGTTTCGCCCCGCCGGCGGCTGAACGTCTTCGCGACCGACTTCGGCCGGATCGCGGTGGCTATCTGCTACGACGTCGAGTTCCCGGAAATCGCGCGTGCCGCGGCGCGCCGGGGGTGCGACATCCTGGTGGTGCCGAGCTGCACCGATGATCGGCAGGGGTTCCTGCGCGTGCGCTACTGCGCCCAGGCGCGGGCAATCGAGAATCAGATGTTCGTGATCCACGCCTGCACTGTGGGTTCGCTGCCGATGGTGCCGGCGGTCTCGCTCAACTACGGCCAGGCCGCGATCCTCACCCCGAGCGATTTCTTCTTCGCTCGCGACGGGATCCTCGCCGAGGGGACACCGAACTCGGAGATGATGATCGTCGGGGTGCTCGAGCTCGACGATCTGCGCGCCTCGCGCGAGCGCGGAACGGTGCTGCCCCTGCGCGACAGCCAGACCACGGCGGAGGTCCTGGCCGACCTACACGAGATCGAGCTGTGACCGGTGGCCGGGAGCGCTCGTTCCGCGTCCGTCAGCCCGGCCCGGTCGACTTCCCGCAGATGATCGCCATCTGCACGAGCGTCTATCCGGAGGCGAAGCCCTGGCGACCCGAGCAGCTCGCGAGCCATCTCGCGGTCTTCCCGGAGGGCCAGTTCGTCGGTGAGGAGATCGCCACCGGGCGGATCGTCGGAATGGCGTCGTCGCTGATCGTGCGCTGGGACGACTACGACTTTCAGGCCGGCTGGAGGGAGTGGACGGAGGGCGGCTTCTTCACGAATCACGATCCGGAGTCGGGCCGGACGCTCTACGGAGCGGAGGTGATGGTCGACCCCGCCTTCCAGCGCCGCGGGATCGGCAAGCGCCTCTACGCCGCCCGCCGGGCGCTCGTGCGGCGGCTCGGCCTGCGGCGGATCCGGGCCGGCGCCCGCCTGCGGGGCTACCATCGCCACGCGGCACGGCTCACCCCCCAGCAGTACGTTGACCGCGTGGTGGCGGGCGAGTTGCGCGACCCGACGCTCTCCTTCCAGCTCCGCGAGGGGTTCCGCGTGCTCGCGCTCGTCCCCTCCTACCTGCCGAACGACCCCGAGAGCCTCGGCCACGCGGTGATCATCGAATGGCTCAACCCCGACCTCGCCGGGTGAGGCTGATCTGCTCGCTGGTCCCGCCCGTCCTCGCGCCGGCGGTGCGGTTCTGGCGACGGGCTGCTCCGGCCCGTTCTCGCTGCCGGACCGGGAGCCGAGCACCCACTTCTCCTGCGCCGGGTGAGCGGCGCCCGGCCGCCTCGGCGGCAGCTGTGGGTCAGTCGGCGAGGTAGCCCAGAGCGCGCAGCTGCCGGTAGAGCTCGGGGTCGGCGAACGGCCCCTCCCTTTCTTCGAGCCGCCACTCCGACTCCGCCAGCGGCGGCACCTCCGGGCAGGGGACGGGGAGCCACTCTTCGTCGGAGATCTCGAAGCAGCGGGCGCCGAGCTCCGTGCGCAGAGCCAGCCGCCGTCCCTGGACGAAGAGGATGGCGTGATCCCCGTCCTTCGTGCTCCGCAGCGGATGGAACGGCGCCTCGTGCTCCTCGGACCAGATGCGGCCGCGAGCGGCGAGAGCCGCCTCGTCGCGCAGATCGAGCGAGGAGACGGCAGGCCGCTGCCCGGCCTCGACGCCCGCGAAGCCGAGCACCGTCGCGAAGACGTCGACGACCGACGTCGTCGACGGCACCCGCCGGCCGGCGGTCTGGCCCGGGAACTTGACGATCAACGGCACGCGGAGGAGCTCGCGGTCGAGGCGGGAGCCGTGCTCCCAGAAGCCGTTCTCGCCCAGGAACTCGCCATGGTCGGCGGTCACGATGGCCAGCGCCTCCCGCCACAGTCCCCGCCGCCCGAGCTCCCCGATCAGGCGGCCCAGCTGGCGGTCGGTCTCCGCCGCCTCGGCGCGGTAGGCCTCGCGGATCCAGTCGGCCTCCGCCGGATTGACGGCGGTGCGGCGCTCGATCAGGTCGACGAGGGCGCCGTAGTCGCCGGCCAGGATCTGGCCGATCGGCCGGCCGGGGGCCACCGGGGGCGCGTAGCCGGGAGCCCGATAGGGGAAGTGGGTGTCGAACAGGTTCAGGAAGAGGAAAGTGTCCGCCTCGAGGCTCTCCGGACCGAGCTCGTCGAGGAGTTCGAGCGCGCGATCCACCATCGGGCCTGCCGCGAGCTGGTCGTCCGGCGGCTCGACGTAGCGGAGGAACCCCTGGCCGATCCCCAGCCGGCTGCGGCAGAACGGCCCGCCGCACAGGCCGAGGGTGACCCAGCCCCGGGCCCGGAGCAGCTCGGCGAGCGTCTCGAAGCGGGCGTCGAGCCGGCCCCGGCCGACGCCGGCTCCGTGCTCGCTCGGGAAGCGGCCGGTGAACATCGAGGCGTGCGACGGCAACGTCCACGGAGCGGTCGTCCACGCCTGGTCGAACACCGTCGCCTCCCGCGCCAACCGGTCGAGGTGCGGCGTCGTCGCGGGGGTGGGCGCGCCGTGGGTGGCGAGGAGATCGCGGCGAAAGGTGTCGAGGGTCACGAGGACGACCAGGCGGGGACTCTGCGCCGGCCGCCGCTCCCAGAAGGGGCCGTTCCAGAACCAGAGGCCCCGGGCCTCGCGCTGCGGCTCGATCGTCGCCACCACGGACTCGACGCCACCCGGGATCCTCACGCGGAGGCTGGTGATGCCGCCCGCGACCTGCGCCTCGGCGACCTCCCTGCCCGCGGCCAGCCGGAGGGTGGCCGCCCCCGGTGCGGAGGTGACGACGAAGCGGACGGCCTCGGCGTCCGGTGGTACCCGCAGGGAGGCGGTGCCGCGCGACTCGGCGGCAAACCCGCTCGCCAGCACCCCGTCGCCGGGGAACACGCCGGAGACGAGGAAGCTGGCGAGGTAGTGGTCGACCGCCGTCGCCGGCTCCAGGGCGGTGGACTCGTCGCTCGAGCAGCCGGAGCGGATGGCGTCGAAGAGCACCTGCACCGGCGACCCGTCGAGCGACGGCGGGAGCGCGAGGTCGAGCCGGTGCAGGCCCGGTGGCAGGCTCGACACGGGCAGGTCCACGCGGAGGGCGTCCGGGCTGGCGAACGTGGGCTCGACCCGGGCCCCGTCGAAGCGGAGAACCAGCTGCCGCAGGGCCTCGGCCCGCGGGCCGGCGGCCGCGATCTCGACGCGGCAACGGCCGGGGAGGCGGGCCCCTTCGGCGAGGAAGACCGCGATCGTCCCGAGCTCGCCACAGCGCCACTGCCCCGAGTCGTCCGGGTAGATTCCGGGCCCCGGGGCCACGACGACGGGCCGCCCGGTGAGAAGCTGGTCGAACCACTCGGCGGCCGGGCGTGGCTCGGGGGTCGGAGGGGTGGGCGGGGCGCAGGCGAAGGCGCAGCCCACCAGGGCGAGGAGACGGCCAGCCGCGGTTCGCGGGCCGCGGCGCCGCGGTGCACCTCGGGGTGGTCGCCCAGGCTCAGACATCGGACTGCCCCGGCGAGTCGCCCGGGCCGCTCGGCGGCGGCTCCCGGGAACCGAGCAAGGCATCGAGTGCCGTGGAGAGCTCGCTCTCGGCCGGGTGTCCGCTCCCGGCGAGGTTCCGGAGCTCGTGCGGGTCGGCCGCGAGGTCGTACAGGAACACGCCCGCCGGGAGCACGTGGCTCGCCTCGTGGCGCAGGTACTTGTGGTGCCCGATCCGGATCATGGCCCCCAGGCGGCTCGCGTGCTCGGCGAGGATCGGCCTCGGCTCCGCTCCCGGGTCGGAGGCGTGGCGCAGGTCCAACCCGTCCGACGGCGGGGGCTCGAGACCGACCCCGCGCAGCAAGGTGGGGAAGAGATCGATCGTCTGGACCGCCGTCTCGATGGTCCGCCCCGTCTGCTGTCCCGGCCAGCGGATCATCAGCGGGACCCGGGTGGTCGTCTCCCACAGGCCGGCGTGCCGGTAGAGCACGCCGTGGTCCTCCAGGTTCTCGCCGTGGTCGGAGACGAACACCACCACCGACCGGGTGGGCAGGCCCCGGCTCTCGAGGAAGGCGAAGAAGCGGCCGAGCTCCCGGTCGACCAGAGCCACCTCGCTCCCGTAGAGCCCCGCGGCCGCGGCGAGCCGCGGCTCCCGGAACGGCGGCCGGCCCGGCTCGCGGAAGAGCTGGGGCCGCAGGAGGTCCATGCCTGCGGGGCCGGCGGCGCCGTAGCCCGAAGCGTAGGGGTCCGGCGGGGCATGGGGAGTGTGGGGGTCGAACAGGTGCAGCCAGAGGAAGAACGGCTCGCCGCCGCTCTGGATCCAGTCGATCGCGGTGGCGACCGCGCCGCCGGCGATCCGCGGATCGGTGCAGCCGTCGAAGCGCTCGAAGTCGGCCCGGAGCCGCACCTGGAGGTGGTGGGCGGACACGACCCCCCAGGTTCCCCAGCCCGCCGCTCCCAGGACGTCCGCCAGCGTCGTCCGCTCCGCCGGCAGCGTCGTGGTGTTGTCGTGGACGCCATGGTGCCGCGGGTACAGCCCGGTGAGGATCGAGCTGAAGGAGGGGTTCGTGGCGTTGCTCGCGGTGTAGGCGGTCCGGTAGACGTCGCTCTTCGCCGCCCAGGCGTCGAGCGAGGGCGTGATCGACGCCCCCGGCCGTCTCCACGGCCCGAGGGCGTCGGCGCGCAGCGTGTCGACGCTCACCAGGATCACGTTCGGCCTGCGGGGGTCCCACCGGGAGCGCGCGGGAGCCCGCCACCAGAGGGTGGGGTCCACCCAGACCGCCCGCGCGCACACCTCCGTGCCGGGGCGCGGGACCGCCAGCAGGTCGATCGTCACGGCCCTTCCTTCCCAGCGCGACAGGTCGATCTCGAGGCTCCGTGCCTCCCCCATACCGACGCTGGCGAGCGCCACTCCGACGGGGTCGCGTCCAGCCGCACGCACGTGAACGACGTGGTCGACCGGGCACGGGAACGACTCGTTGCGCACGGCGACCGTCGACAGCACCGGGGCGCGGCCGAGGGCCGGGACGCGGAAGGAGAGCGTGGCCCCGACCGGCTGCACGATCCCGAGCGCCTTCGGGGCGGGGAGCCGCGCGACGGTCGCGAAGGACCACGCACCCGCCCGCTCCGGGTCGCGCAACTCGTCCGGACCCACCGAGACCTCGAGCGTCTCGGGTTTCTCGGCCACGCCGTCCCGGAGCGATTCGAGCGCGGTCAGGGGGGTGCGGATCCCCGCCTCCTCGAAAGTGGCCTCCTCGAAGGCTCGCGGGGCGCAGCCGGTCGCCGCGAGGAGGAGACAGAGCAGGAGGCCGGGTGGCCGGTGGGTCCTCAAGGGGTCTCCGGGGCCGGGAAGAGAAAGAGGAAGCCGTTGACCGCGAGGTCGCCCCCGCCGGTCTCCCGGACTGCGGGGCTTCCCGGCTGGACGGCGTAGAGCGGGACCGAGAGGCCGCCGGCCGTGCCGTCGCCCGCGAGCTCGAGACGCAGCGCGAGAGGTACGCCCGCCGGCACGGCGGCTCCGTCCACCGGGAGGACGGCGTAGCCGTCGGAGGTGAGGTCGGGCGCGAGCGCGAGCCCCTCGGCCAGGACTCGGTCGGCGGCCGCCGGCCCGTCCCGCGCAAGGCGCCAGCGGAGCGGCGGAGCGTGGCGCATCGCGCCGGGAGGGGCGGCGAGGCGGACGTCGATGCGGACGAGCCGGCCCCCGTCGCGGGATACGACCCCCTGCGTCAACGGCCCGGCCGGTCCCAGGGGGAACTGCGCCGCGACTCGCCACTGGGGCGCAGCCGCCAGGCGTCGCTCGCGCTCGAGCGGTGCCAGGGGCTCGACCCGCACGGACGACAGGGGGACCCCCTCGGCGTAGGGCGGGAGCCGGGCAGCGTGGAGCTCCCGCAACCGCGAGGTCAGGTACCAGGGCTGGCGGCGGAAGAGGTCCCAGGTGCGCTCGGCGAGGGCCTCCGGGCCGAGGCCGTCCGCGGCGAGCCCCGAGATCTGCTCGGTGTGTCCGCTCCAGAGCTGCCGCTCCGCACGGGCGGCGATCAGGTTCGCCGGCAGGCTCAGAGCCAGCAGGGCGAGCAGCCCCCAGCGCAGGACCCGGGCCGCGCGCCGGGACGCCAGGGCCAGGGAGGAGAGGTAGAGCCCGGCCAGCCACGGCGTGGCGACGATGACGTAGCGGTCGGCGAGGCCGGCGGTGGGCAGCAGGGGGCCGCGCGACCAGCCGATCGCCAGCGCGACCAGGAGGTTCGCCAGGAGGAACGCGAGCAGGGCGAGGGCGGCGGGCCGGCGCTCGGGATGGCGGCGAGCGGCGGCGATCAGACTTCCCATCACCAGCAGGCCCGACAACAGGAGCAGGGACCCGCCGGCGGGCCACCAGGCCTGGGCCGCCGGTCCCGTGCCGATCGCCAGAAACTGGAGGACGGCACGGCCCGTGGCGGCGGCGTCGAGGGGAGCTCCGAGCCGCTCGGCGCCCTCCCCCCGTCCGGCGAGGAAGTAGAGCGCCACCAGAACGAGCGAGCCGAGGGCCAGCAGGCCCGCGGTCCACCAGGCTGCGCGCGGTGCCCGGGGGCCGGAACGGCGGGAGCGCCGGGCGGTGTCGAGGAGCCCCAGCGCGAGAGGCGGCGCCAGGTCCACGCCGCTGCCGCCGCACAGGACGAGGGCGGCGAGGCAGCCTCCGCTGGCGGCG
>JAHDVN010000452.1 GCA_023384635.1 Thermoanaerobaculia bacterium | reverse complement strand
GAGCCCCGACCGGCAGATCGTCGCCACGCGCTGGCTGGGGGCCGCCGCCGGCAGCGTGCGGGTCTCCCAGCTCGCCGCCGGCGGGGTCCTCCACGCCCAGCTCTACGTCCCGCCGGGGCCCGAGCCGGGGGCGCACTTCGCGGTGGTGCCGGACGAGCGGGGACCGGTGGCGGTCCTGCGCTCGACCTGCTCGCCGGAGGAGCTCGTCCTCTCGGGGGCCGGCCGGCACTGGCTGGAGTGGAGGGTGCCGGAGGGCGCGGAGGTGTGCGACCTCGACTTCGGGGTGAACTTCCTCTTCGTCGGCGGCCGAGGGGAGCAGCGGCGCTCGGTGCGCCTCGAGGTGCTCGCCTGGCAGCCCCCCTCCGCGGCCGGGCGATGACGCGCCGCCGCGAGGCTCTCCTGCGCCCCGCTCAGGGGCGCTACCTGCGCGCTCTCCTCTCCCCCCGCGACCGCCTGCTCGCCGCCGTCGAGGCCGATGCCGCCGCGGGCGGCCCGCCGGGCCGCGACCCGGCCGTGGTCCGCCTGCTCGAGCTCGTCGCCGCCGCCACCCGGGCGCGGCGCATCCTCGAGCTCGGGGCGGGGCGGGGGGACGGGACGCTGGCGCTGGCGCGCGGCGCCCCGGAGGCGTCGCTCGTCGCGATCGAGCCGGCGGCGGAGCGCGAGCCCGCGGCCCGCGAGCTGCTCGCCGCCGGGCTCGTGGCCGACCGCGTCGAGTGGCGGGTGGCCGATCCGGCGAGCGAGCTCTCCGGCCTCTCCGGCCCGTTCGAGATCGTGGCGCTCGACGCCGGCCGTCCCGGGGCGCGGCGCTGGCTCGATCTCGCGCTACCGCTCCTCGCGGTGCGGGGGGTGGTGGTGGCCGACCGCTGCCTCGGCGAGGGGCGGCTCGCCGATCCCGGCCCGGAGGACCTCGAGGACCCCGCGCTCAAGGCGCTCGAGCTCTTCAACCCGTACCTGATGATCCACCCTCAGCTGCGCGCCGTGATGCTGCCGGTCGGCGACGGCGTCGCGGTCGCCACCAAGAGCCGGCCGCTGGTGCGCGAGCTGGGCGGGCCGTTCTGAGCCCGGGGCGGCCGGCGCCGCCCGGCCCGGCGCTACACTCCGCACCCATGCGCCGCCTCCTCCGCGCCCTCCTGGCGCTGCTCCTCCTCCTCGTGCTGGCCGGCCTCGCCGGCTGGCACTGGCTCGCGCGGAGCGGCCGCCCGCAGCGTTCGGGAAGTCACCGGCTCGCCGCCCTGACGGCGCCGGTCGCGGTGCGCTTCGACGACTGGGGGGTGCCGCATCTCCGCGGCGAATCGGGGCGCGACCTCGCCGCGGCGCTCGGCTGGGTCCACGCCAACGACCGCTTCTTCCAGATGGAGCTCGGCCGGCGGGCGGCGGCGGGGCGGCTCGCGGAGCTCTTCGGCGAGCGGGCGCTCGCGCTCGACCGCGCGCTGCGCGAGCGGCGGCTCGGCGAGACGGCCCTCCGCCTCGAAGCCCACGCGTCGGCGGAGAGCCGCGCCTGGCTCGAGGCGTACGCGGCGGGGGTGAACGCCTGGCTCGCCGCGCGCGGCCGCGACCTGCCGCCGGAGCTGCGGATCCTCGCGGTCGTCCCCGAGCCGTGGCGCCCGGCCGACAGCCTCGGCTTCGTGCTCCTCATGGCGCGCGACCTCTCCTTCTGGGACGGCCGTCCGGAGGAGGCGCGGTTCGGCTGGCTGCGGGCCTTCGGCCCCGAGCGGGCGCGCGAGCTCGTGGGCGGTGCGGTCGAGCCGCCGCCGGCGGGGCTCCTCGAGATCGCCGCGGCGACGCCAGCGCCGCGCATCGCCGCCCCGGCCGAACCCGCCGAGGAGGCCGAGGACGCGGCGGCCGGCAGCAACAGCTGGGCGCTCGGCGGGGCGTGGAGCGCGAGCGGTGCGCCGCTGGTCGCCAACGACCCGCACCTGCCGCTGCGCCTGCCCGGAGTCTGGTACCAGGCGCACCTGCGCTCGCCCGACTACGAGGCCTCCGGCATGACGCTCCCCGGCACGCCCGGGGTGGTGATCGGCCGCACCGCGCGGCTCGCCTGGGCGTTCACCAACGTCATGCTCGACGACCACGACCTCTTCCTCGAGGAGCTCGACGAGCGCGGCGAGCGAGTGCGGCGCGGCGACGGGTGGGCACCGGTAGTACGCGGGACGGTGCGCATCCGGGTGCGGGGCGGCGGCGAGGAGATCCTGGAGCTGCGGTCGACCGACCGCGGGCCGCTCCTGCCGGCCGATCCGGAGCGCGGCCTTCCCGCCCGCTCGCTCGCCTGGACCGCCTACGAGCTGGCCGATCCGCTGGCGGCGCTGGCCGCCCTGGCGCGGGCCGAGGGGGTCGCCGACGTGCCGGCGGCGATCGCCCCGTTCGTCGCCCCGGCCCAGAACCTCCTGGTCGCCGACCGGGACGGCGGGCTCCTGCAGACGGTGCTCGGGCGCCTCCCCGTGCGGCGGGCCGGGGACGGCCGCGTCCCGGCCCCGGGCCGGGCTCCCGCCTTCGGCTGGGACGGCCTCCGCCCCGCCGGGGACACCCCCCGGCGGCGCGGCGGGCGCGCCGGC
>JAHDVN010000451.1 GCA_023384635.1 Thermoanaerobaculia bacterium | reverse complement strand
GGGAGGCGAGGCCGTGGGCGGCGAGCGCCCGCGGCACCAGGTGGCGGCGGGCGATCTCGAGCTTCTCCTCGAAGGCGTAGCCGGGCAGGCGCAGCACCTCCATCCGGTCCAGGAAGGCGGGGTGGATCGGATCGAGGAGGTTGGCGGTGGTCAGGAAGAGAACCCGGGAGAGGTCGTACGGCAGGCCGAGGTAGTGGTCCCGGAAGGCGACGTTCTGCTCCGGGTCGAGCGCCTCGAGCAGCGCCGCGGCGGGGTCGCCCCGGTGGTCGTAGCCGAGCTTGTCGATCTCGTCGAGGACGAAGACCGGATTGCTGGTCCCCGCCTGGTGGAGGCCCTGGAGGAGACGGCCCGGGAGCGAGCCGACGTAAGTGCGGCGGTGGCCCCGGATCTCGGCCTCGTCGTGCACGCCGCCGAGCGAGAGGCGGGTGAACTGCCGCCCGAGGGCGCGCGCGATCGAGCGGCCGAGGGAGGTCTTGCCCACCCCCGGCGGGCCCACCAGACAGAGGATCGGTCCGTGCGCATCCGGGTTGAGCTGCCGCACCGCGAGGAACTCGAGCAGCCGCTCCTTGACCGCCTCGAGGCCGCAGTGGTCCTCGTCCAGGACGCGGCGGGCCTCGGCGAGGTCGAGCCGGTCGGGGCTCGTGACCGACCAGGGCAGCGAGGTCATCCAGTCGAGGAAGGTGCGCAGCACCGAGGTCTCGACGCTGTCGGGCTGGATCCGCTCGAGCCGGCGCAGCTGCTTCTCGAGCTCGGCCCGCGCCTCCTCGGGCAGGCCGCGCTCGTCGGCGAGGCGGCGGTAGGTGGCGACCTCCGCGGCGAGATCCTCGCCCTCGCCGAGCTCCTGCTGGATCGCCCGCAGCTGCTGCCGGAGCAGGAACTCACGCTGTCCCTGCTCGGCCTCCTCGCGGGCCTGGATCTCCATCTCCTGCTGCAGGTCGAGGGTGTTCAGGTCGCGCGCGAGGAGCTCCAGGACCCGCTCCACCCGCCGCCAGGGATCGAGCTCGGCGAGGATCTCCTGCTGCTCGCGGGGTTTCAGCTCGAGCTGGCTCGCCACGAGGTCGGCCAGCCGGCCGGGGTCGCCGACCGTCTGCGCCACCGCCATCGCCTCGGGGGGCACCGGCCGGCCGAGCAGGCCGAGCCGCTCCATCCCGGCCCGCAGCAGCCCGAGCCGGGCCCGGCGCCGGGTGCCGGGGGCTCGGCCGCCGGCCTCCTCGAGCACCCGCACCCGGGCGCGGAGGATCGCACCGTCGTCGATCCAAGAGAGGACGCGGGCGCGATGGACGCCCTGGACGAGGAGGCGCAGGCGCCCGTCCGGGAGGCGGAGGAGGCGGTGGATGGCGGCCACGGTGCCGAGGCGCCAGAGCTGGCGCGGCCCCGGCTCCGCCGCGCCCCCCTGCCGGGGAGCGACGAGGAAGAGGCGCCGCTCCTCGGCGATGGCCGCCTCCACCACCGCCTGCTGCCGGTCGAGGACGACGGTGAGGGGGGCGGTGATGTAGGGGAAGACGGTGCCGTCGGGCTGGACGAGGACCGGCAGCGGCGGGACCGGCGCCTCCGGGGCCCGGGGGTGGGGCCCGCTCACTTCGTCCCCGGCCGGTGGAGGAGCGAGTTCAGCTCGGCCGCGAACGCCTCGATGTCCTCGAACCGGCGGTAGACGGAGGCGAAGCGGACGAACGCCACCTGATCGAGCTCGCGCAGGCGCTCGATGACCAGCGCGCCGATCTCCTGCGTGGAGAGCTCGCGGTCCTCGCGCTCGGCGAGCTTCCCCTCCACCTCTTCGGCGATCTCCTCGAGGCGGCGCGCCGGGACGGGGCGCTTCCAGCAGGCCTTGCGCAGGCCGTCCATGAGCTTGCGCGGGCTGAACTCCTCGCGGCTGCCGTCGCGCTTGATCACCATCAGCGGGACCTCCTCGAGCCGCTCGTAGGAGGTGAAGCGGCGGCCGCAGCTCAGGCAGGCGCGGCGGCGCCGGATCGAGGCGCCGTCACGGCTCTCCCGGGAATCGACCACCCGGTCCTCGTGCTCGCCGCAGAACGGACAGCGCATCGGGTTTCCGCCGCCGGGCGCGGGGCGCCGGCGTCACTCCTTGGCGTTGACCGCGATGTTGAGGTGGAGGAGGATCTTCTCGAGCGCCGCGACGTCCTTGAGCTCGACCGGGAAGTCGCGGATCCCGTCGACCACCTGGTTCTGCCCGTCCTCGACCCGGAAGCTGAAGGTGACGCGCCGCGCGCGGCGGAAGTCGGCGCGCTTCAGGGTCAGCTCCAGCGAGCGGTGGATCTCCCCCTTGCCGTTGCCGGCGGCGGGTGCAACCACGGCCTGCGGGGGTGCGGCCACCGGCTGCGGCGGTGCGGCGGCCGGCGGCGGGGGCGCAGGAGCACGGCGGAGCGCGGGGGCCGGCGGCGGGGCGGGCGCCTGGGGAGTACCCGGGGACGCTGCCGGGACCTCCGGCCGCAGCGCCTGCTTGCGGATCTTCTCGAGCTCGGCGAGGACGTCGACCGCCCCGCGCGGGCGCACCGGCGGCGCCGGTTTCGGCTGTGGCGGCGGGGCCGGCCGCGCCGGCGGCG
>JAHDVN010000450.1 GCA_023384635.1 Thermoanaerobaculia bacterium | reverse complement strand
GAGGGTCCCAGCCAGCCGGTGAGGAGGACCCCGGCGATCCCGATCGAGACGAGGCTGGCGACGAGCGAGACGACCCGCACCCGGTCGCGGTGCAGCGCGATCAGCAGCTCGCCGCCGAAGCGGCCGAAGAGGTCGACGAGCGGCGCGAAGGCGAGGATCCGCAGGAAGCCGGGGGCGGACACCCACTGGCTGCCGCCGAGCAGACGGACGGCGAGGTCGGCGTTGACGGCGAGCAGCGCGGCGGCGGGGACCTCGAGCGCCGCGAGGACGAGGGTGCCGAGCCGGTAGGCCTCGAACTTGCGCTGCGGATCGTCGCGCAGGGCGACGAAGGCGGGGTAGAGGGCCCGCGCCACCGGCTGCTGCATGACCCGCGTGGCGAGCAGCGCGCAGAGCAGCGCGAAGCCGTACTCGCCGACCGCCACCGGCTCGAAGCGCCAGCCGACGATGAGGCCGTCGAGGTAGACGACGGCGAGCTGGAGGAACCAGACGCTGCCCACCGGCAGCGCGTCGCGGACCAGCCGCGGCAGCTCGCCGGCGGGCACGGCGAGGAGGGGCATCTCCCGCCAGGTGGCGAGCCAGAGGGCGGCGGCGTAGACCGCCACGGCGGCGATCTGCCCCCAGACGATGCTCCAGACGCCGCGCCCCGACAGGGCGAGGGCGATGGTGACCGCACAGTAGGTCGCGCCGCGGAGGAACTCGGGGAGCAGCGTCCGCTGCACCCGCAGCTCGGCCTCGAGGAAGGTGAGCGGCACCGCCGCCACCCCTTCGAGGAGCAGGTAGACGGCGAGCGCCTGGAGGACCGGCACGACCGCGGGCTGCATCGGCTCGGCGGCGAGGCGGGCGAGCAGGGGGGCGGAGATCGCGACCCCCGCCGCCACGGCGGCCCCCCAGACGCCCTCGACGGCGAGCAGCGAGCCGAAGGGCGAGGGACGGAGCCGCACGACGTGGCTCGGCATCCCGAGGTCGCGCACCGCGGCGAGGATGAGGAAGACCGACTCGGCCCAGGTCCAGATCCCCCACTCCCCGGGAGCGAGCAGGCGGCGCAGGACGAGGTTCGTTCCCAGCAGGAGGCCCATCCTCCAGACCTGCGCCAGCGTCGCGGCGCTCGACGAGCGCAGCAGCCCCCAAGCGGTCGCGTCGGGCGCGTTCATCGGCGGGGTGCGGGCGATCTCATGGGAAGGGTGGCGAGGCTGCAGGATATCAACGCCACCAACGCGAGGGGGCCGGGGCGCGTAGGATCGAGCATCGCCGCTCCGGCGGCGGGAGGTGTCCGGCTGTCTTCGCCCCGGGTCTTGCTCGCGCTCTCTCTCCTCCTCGGCTGCGCCCGTGCGCCGGCGGGAGAGAGCGCCGTGCCCGCGGCCGGGGAGGTGACCCCGCCGGTCGCCGCGCTCGGGCCGGGGATCGTGGCCTGGGAGTCGAACCGCGGCGGCAACTTCCGGATCTTCCTCCGCGACCTCGCGGAGGAGGAGGCGCGCCAGCTCACCCCCGACGAGCCGGGGCGGGACCACTGCTGCGCGCTGCTCTCTCCGGACGGCGGCCGGCTCGTCTACCTGAGCCTCCCGGCGGGGAAGGCGGGGTACGAGGACGGGCGGGCCGCCGGCGAGCTGCGGCTGGTGCGCCTGGCCGACGGCGCGACGAGCGTCGTGGCCGAGCGGGCGCGGACCTACGCCGAGCACCGCGCCGCCGTCTGGTGGGGCGACGGCGAGCTCGTCCACATCGACGGCGAGGGCCACACCGTCCGCCTCGACCTCGCGAGCGGCCGGCGCGAGCGGCTCACCGCGGAGCCCAGCCCCGAGTTCGGCTGGCTGGTCGACCCGACCGGACGCTTCGCCACCACCGGCGACCCGACCTTCTCCCGCTACCTCCCCGAGAGCCGGCGGATCGAGACCGCCCCGCGCCTCGGCGGCTGCCAGCCGGTCTTCTCGCAGGACGGCCGCTTCGGCGTCTGGAGCGCCGGGGCCGGCGGCCCGATCGCGCGCCTCGACCTCGAGAGCCGCGTCCAGGCCACGCTGCTCGCCCGCCACGACCCGCGCGCCGTCGACGGCTTCGGCTATCTCTACTTCCCGATGCCCTCCCGCGACGGTGCGGCGCTCGCCTACGCCGCCTCCGCAGGGGGGCACGACCACTTCGCCGCCGACTACGAGGTCTTCGCGGTGGCGACCGACCCGGCGACGCTGGAGCCGGTCGGGCCGGCGGTCCGTCTGACCCGCAGCCCGGCGGTCGACCGCTTCCCCGACCTCTGGCTCGCGCCGCTGCCGCTCGGCCGGCACGCCGGCGAAGCGCCGTTCCCGGTGCGCCTCGCCGCCCCCGGTCCCGGCCGCTGGCGCTGGGAGCTCGGCGACGGCGCGGCGGCGGAGGGCCGGCAGGTCCAGCACACCTATGCCTCGCCGGGGCTCTACGACGTCGTCGCGCGCTCCGGCGGCGAGGAGCTGCGAGGGCGGGTCGTGGTGCGCGCGGCGGCGGGAGCCGCTGCGGCCCCGCCGCCGGCGGGCGACCGCTGGCCGGTCGCCGAGGAGGGGCTCCGCCTCCTCTGGCCCGACGCCGACGCCACCGGGCGGGGCTGGC
>JAHDVN010000019.1:18099-22104 GCA_023384635.1 Thermoanaerobaculia bacterium | reverse complement strand
ACGAGACGGAAGTCGGCGGCGCCGAGCGCCCGGGCCCGGCGCGCCAGGGCGGTGGCCTCCTCGGCGCCGAGGCCGCCGGTGTCGACCGTCACCGCGACCACCGGCCGCCCCGTCGTCTCGGCCAGCTTCGGCACGAGGTAGGAGGTGTCGAGGCCGCCGGAGAAGGCGAGGACGATCGGCGGCGCCGTCACGCCAAGCCTCTCTTCGCGGCCTGGCGGAGCCGCTCGACGATCCGCCGCTGGTCGCGTGCGCTGCGGGTGGCGAGGAAGACGGTGTCGTCGCCCGCCACGCTGCCGACGAGCTCGGGCCAGCCGGCGCGGTCGACGGCGAGGCCGACCGTCGGCGCGGCGCCGGCGGCGGTGAGGACGACGGTCAGGTTCGCGCCGGCGGTGCGGACGTCGACCAGGAAGGGCGCGAGCTCGGCGAGGGCGTCGGCCCCTTCGGCGCCGAGCTCGCCCGGCAGCACGTAGCGCCCGGCGACCTTGGCCACCCCGAGGTCGCGCAGGTCGCGCGAGATCGACGACTGCGTGGCCACGTGCCCGCGCGCCGCGAGCTTGTTCGCCAGCACCGCCTGGCTCGCGACCCGCTCGCGGCGCAGCAGCGCCACGATCTCGCGCCGCCTCTCTTCCCTCGTCTCCGCGTCCGACGGCATCCCACGCCCCCCTTCGGCAAAGGATGCGCATAATCATGCAATCCGGGTGCGATGTCAAGAGGCGCCGGGCGGAGGGCCCTCAGGCCGCCGGGGCGTCCTCGATCTCCGCGGAGCGCGACCGCCGGGCGATCTGCGGCACCAGCATGGGAACGCGGCGGCGGTAGGCGGCGTAGGCGGCGCCGTGCTCGGCGAGCAGGTCGCGTTCCTCGAAGCGGATGGCGACCAGGATGTAGGCGGTGGTCACGATCGCGAAGACGAGGTGCGCATGGGTCATCGTGGGGGTCCCCCAGAAGGCGCAGAACCAGCCGAGGTAGAGCGGGTGCCGGATCAGCTTGTACGGCCCGGGCTGCACGAACTTCAGGGGCTTGTAGGGTTCGCCGCGCAGCGCGAACCAGACCTGGCGCAGCCCGAAGAGATCCCAGTGGTTGATCAGGAAGGTGGTTACCAGCACGAGGCCCCAGCCGAAGCCGAAGACGGACCACGCGACGCCGCGGGCGAGCGGCGAGGTGAGCTCCCAGACCACGCCCCCGAGCGGCTGCCAGAGGGCGAACGTCGCGATCAGGCAGAGGCTCGACGCGAGCACGTAGATCGGCCGCTCGAGCGCCGGCGGGACGATGCGGACCCACAGCCGCTTGAACCAGGGGCGGGCCATCACGCTGTGCTGCACCGCGAAGAGGGAGAGCAGGCAGAGGTCGATGGCGAGCGCGGACGCGTAGGGCATGCGTGGCGCGCCGTCGAGCGCCGTGGGCACGACGAAACCGCCGACGAAGCCGCAGGCGTAGAGGAAGGTCGCTAGGAAGACGGCGTAGCTCACGAGGCCGAAGGCGAAGATGGCGATGCGACGGGTCATGCGGGATCTCCTTTCGTGGACGCTGTTGCGTCGGAGCGCGGGGCGGCGGTGGGTCAGGCCACCCGGTCCGCCTGCGGGAGGCGGGCCAGGGTGTCGGGGACGAGGGCGCGGCCGAGCCGCGCCAGGGCGGCGAAGGTGCGGTCGAGATCCTCCTCGCGCGTGCGGTGGGAGCAGATCGAGAAGCGCAGGACGGTCCGGCCTCCGAGCCGGCTCGTCATCGCCAGGGCCAGACCGCTCCGCTGCAGCTGGTCCGCGAGCGTCCGGTTCAGCTCGTCGAGCAGCGCCTCTGCGGCGGGTTCCCCGCGTCGACCGGCCAGGGCGTGGGGCAGGAAGCGGAAGCAGTAGAGGAAGAGCCGCGGCTCGTGCAGGACCTCGAAGTCCGGGTGGTCGGTGACCAGCCGGTGGAGGTGGCAGGCCAGCGCGACCTGCCGCGCGAGCTGGCGGCGCAGCCCCTCGGCGCCGAACCAGCGCAGCGTCATCCACACCTTGAGGGCGCGGAAGCCGCGCGACATCTGCGGCCCGAGCTCGAGGAAGTCGCGCCCCCCGATCCCGGCGGCTACCTCGTCGCCGAGATACGGCGCCGCGAGAGCGAAGGCGTGGGCCAGCCGCGCGGGCTCCCGGACCATCAGGAGGCCGCAGTCACAGGGCACGCCGAGCAGCTTGTGGGCGTCGACCGAGACCGAGTCGAGCCGCTCGAGCCCGCGGAAGAGGTCGCGCGTCTCGGGCACGCCGGCGAGCCAGAGGCCGCAGGCGCCGTCGCCGTGGAGCCAGACACCGTGCCGGGAGCAGACCTCGGCGAGCTCTTCGAGCGGGTCGACGGCGCCGACGTTCACCGAGCCGAGCTGGGCGACGACGGCGAACGGCAGGTCGCCGCGCCGGCGATCGGCCGCGAGCATCCGTTCGAGCGCGGCGGGGTCGATCGTGAGGTCGGGGCGGCTCGGCACGCGGCGCACCGCCGCGCGGCCGAGGTTCATCAGGTCGGCCACGCGCGTGACCGAGGCGTGCCCTTCGTGATCCGACATGTAGAGCAGGAAGCGGCCGCGCCGGCGCGCGCTCTGGAGGCCGTACGCCAAGGTGCCGCGAGGGGCGCCGTGGCGCAGCGCCGCGGTCAGCGCCGTGAAGTTCGCCACCGTGCCGCCCGACACGAAGAGGCCACCGGCCGCCTCGGGGTAGCCGACGAAGCGGGCGATCCAGCGGATCGTCTGCCGCTCGACCTCGGCCGCCGCCGGCCCCAGCCGCCAGGCGCCGGCGTTGGTGGCGGCGGCCCCCGCGAGGGCGTCCGCGAGCACCCCCACCAGGGTGCCGCAGCCGTTGACGTAGGCGAAGTGCCGGGGCGAGCCGACCGCGGTCAGATTCGGCAGGACGCGGCGCTGCCAGTCGGCGACCAGCTCGTCGGCGGCCGTTCCCGTCTCGGGCAGGTCGTCGTCGAAGAGCGCCGCCACACCGGACGGGGTGACCGCCGGCAGTACCGGGCGCCGCGCGAGCGTCGCGTGGTACTCGGCGATGGCGTCCAGCGCCAGGACTCCGGCGCGGCGAAACTCGTCGAGGTCGGGGCGGGATGGGTCGGCATCGAGACGACGGGCGGGCTCGGGGTGCATCGGTCCGTCCTCCATGGCAGAGGCGAGGATCCTCCGGCGGAGGTCGCCGCCGCATCGGGCGGATGTCCCGATCTGGCTAGAATGAGGACGCAAACCCTGCTACGGATGTCCCAGGCCCCGCCGGCCGCGAGGGGAGAGACCGGTGAGCGAACCGCAGGCACGTCAGGCCATCCGCTACTTGCGCGCCTCCGACGGCGTCCGCCTGGCCTGGGCCGAGGCCGGGCGCGGCCGCACCCTGGTGAAGGCCGCCAACTGGCTCACGCACCTGGAGCTGGAGTGGGAGAGCCCGGTGTGGCGGCACTGGATCCGCTTCTTCTCCCGCCACTTCCGCTTCGTGCGCTACGACGAGCGCGGGTGCGGCATGAGCGACTGGGAGGTCGGGGATCTCGACCAGTCCCGCTGGGCCGCCGACCTCGCGGAGGTCGTCGAGGTGGCGGGAGGAGCGGAGCCGATCGTGCTGCTCGGCATCTCCCAGGGCGCCGTGCCGGCGATCGAGCTCGCGTTGCGCCACCCGGAGCGGGTGAGCCACTTGGTGCTCTACGGCGGCTACAGCGAGGGATGGAGGCTCCGCAGCGACGAGGTGAGCCGGCGCCGGTACGCCGCGATGCTCGAGCTGATCGATCAGGAACCGCCAGTATGGAGTGTCTGTAAAGGCTCGGCTGGGGGCGCAGCAACCCGGTCTTCCGCCAGCTCTTCACCTCGCGCTTCATCCCGGGCGGCAGCGACGAGCAGCTCGGCTGGTTCAACGAGCTCTGCCTGAAGACGACCTCGCCTCAGAATGCAGCGCGCCTGCTCGCGCTGCGGGGGGAGATCGACGTGCGGGAGCGGCTCGGCGCCGTGCGGGTGCCGACCCTCGTGCTGCACGCGCGCCACGACGACGTGGTGGCGCTCGCCGCCGGCAAGGT
>JAHDVN010000019.1:0-18089 GCA_023384635.1 Thermoanaerobaculia bacterium | reverse complement strand
GGCAAGGTTCTCGCCTCCGAGATACCGGGCGCCGAGTTCGTCGAGCTCGACTCGGCGAACCACATCCTGCTCGAGGACGAGCCGGCGTGGCGGCGCTTCTGTGAGGCGGTTCTCGAGTTCACGGGGGTCGCTGCGGCGGCTGGTCCGGGCGCGGACGGCGCGCCCTTCGCTGCGCTCTCGCCCCGGGAGCGGGAGGTGCTCCGGCTGATCTGCACCGGCCTGGCCAACGCCGAGATCGCCGCGCGGCTCGGGATCAGCGACAAGACGGTGCGCAACCACGTCTCGCACCTCTTCGACAAGCTCGGCGTCTGGACCCGCGCGCAGGCGATCGTCTTCGCCCGCGACCGCGGCTTCCGGTGAGCTTCCGCGCGGCGCGCCGAGACGGCGCAGCCGGCGACGCGGTGCGCCCGCGCCGCGACGAAACAGGGGCTCGACGGATCAGCGGCGGTCGCGCGAGCGCACCGTGAGCGGGTAGAGCGACGTCGCGGGCTCGTCGGCCCGCGGGGTGGGCGGAGGCCCGGGAGCGGAAGCCCGCGAGAAGGCCTTGCGGAGGATCGCCGTTTCCTTCAGTCTTCTATCTCCGGCTGGAAGAGTCGGATTTGACTTCCTGCGCAGCCGGGCCCGCCGGGGCTCCTCCCGGCCCGGCGTCCAGGCTGCCTCGAGCGAGGAGAGGGACCATGGTCGAAGGGAAGTGGAACCGGGTGGTACGGCTCGCCGCGATCGTCGGCTTGGCCGCCCTCGTGCCGGTGAGCGCCCGGGCGGTCACCAAGGGGAGCGAGCAGGAATCCGTCGCGCCCGAGTACGTCGCGGCCGAGCGGGCGAGGGACACGGGCAACGCCCCGTTGGCGGCCTTCGCCTACCACAACAACACTGCGGCGCCCGTGCCGGACAATTCGTGCGCCACCGGCTACGCCGCCGCCACCATCACGGTTCCGGACGCCTTCTTCGTCTCCGATCTCGACGTCGGCCTCTGCGTCACCCACACCTGGCGCAGCGACCTCCGGATCCAGCTGCGCGGCCCCGATGGCACGACCGTGAGGCAGGTCCTCTGGAACCAGGGCAGCTCGGCCGACAACGTGAGCGTCCGCTTCGACGACTCCGCCGCGGGCTCCATCGACAACGCGACCGCCCACGACGTCACCGGTTGCAGTGCCAGCCCGCCGACCTATGCCTACACGTTCCGGCCTTTCCAGACACTGGCCGCGTTCCACGGCAAGGCCGCAGCCGGCACCTGGACGCTGGAGTTCTGCGACAGCGCCAGCGGCGACACCGGGACCATCAACCAGTGGTCGCTCTACTTCCAGTCGATCGAGGGCATCGATCTCCAGCCGCCGTCGCAGGAAGCGGCGAGCTGCCCGGGCGTGCCGGTGACCTACGACCTCGACCTGTTCAACGCCACCGGTGGCCCGGTGACGGCGGACCTCGCCTACGCGTCGGCCTTCCCGGCCGCCGGTCCCGCGACCGTGGGTCCCGTAGCCAACGGCACCGCGGATTCGTTCACGGTGGAAGTGACGCCTCTCAGCACGGCGCCCTTCCCGGACAGTGACACCCTCACCGCCACCGCCACCGCGGGGGCGGCCACCGCGAGCGCCACGGCCACCACCCAGGCCGCATTTCTGGAGGGTTTCACCGACGTTGCTTCGCTCGCCGCCGGTCGCGGCGTGCGGTATCACGCGCGCGTCCACGACAACGGCAGGCTCTACAAGATCGGCGGCGAGGACGGGACGGTCCGCGCCTTTCTCGACATCTACGACATCGCCGCCGGCACCTGGAGCGCCGGTGCCGACATGCCGGCGGCCCGCACGGGCATCCGCGCCGTGGCAATCGGCGGCAAGATCTACGTCGCCGGCGGCGGCTCCTCGACCACCACGGCCTCCAACGTCCTCCACATCTACGATCCCGCGCTGAACAGCTGGAGCACCGGGGCCACGCTGCCCGCCGCCCGCATGCTCTACGCCGGCGTCGCCGTGGGCGGCAAGTACTACGTGATCGGCGGCGGCACCTCGAGCTCCACCTACCTGAGCACCATCTACGCCTACGATCCGGTCACCGACAGCTGGGACACCACGCTGCCCAACATGAGCTCCGCCCGGCTCGGCGCCATGGCGGGCGTCATCGGGGGCAGGATCTACGTGGTGGGCGGCCGCAGCGCGGCGAGCACCTTCGTGAGCACGATGGAGATCTTCGACCCCGCCACCGGCACCTGGTCGATGGGGACGAGCCTTCCTGCTGCCGCCGGCGTGACCGGCTGGGTGCAGGCGGCCGAGGGCGTGCTCGACGACCGCTTCCTCGTTCTCGCGGGCGGCTACATCGCCACGCTCACCGCGTCGAACTACCTCCTCGTCTACGACCAGGTGACCGACGCATGGTACCTCCCGGGTATCCTGAACCACCAGGTTTACGGCGCGGCCGGCGTCGGTGTGGACGGGACCTTCTGGTTCGTCTCCGGCCGGCTCTACGAGAACAGCACTTTCAGCTACAGCCTCTACGCCACCCACAGCGATCCCTGTACCGTCCCCCCGACCGCCGCCGCCGACGCCTACACCACGCCGTTCGAGACGACGCTGGCCGTCGCCGCGCCCGGCGTGCTCGGCAACGACAGCGACCCGGACGCCCTGCCGCTGGAAGCACAGCTGCTCACGAGCCCGCTCCACGGCACGCTGGCTCTCGCGGCGGACGGCTCGTTCACCTACGCCCCCGATCCCGGCTACTCCGGTCCGGACGCCTTTACCTACCGGGCCGGCAACGGCACCCGCTTCAGCGACCCGGCCACCGTCGACATCGTGGTGCTCGAGGCCGTGCTCCCCGCGCTCGTCAGCGGCACCAAGACCGTTGCGGGAGAGTTCACGGTGGGCGGTACGGTGACCTACACCGTGGTCCTCACGAACTCCGGCACGGGGGCGCAACCCGACAACCCGGGCGACGAGTTCGTCGACGTTCTCCCCGCCGAGCTCACGCTGCTCTCGGTCGACGCGTCGGGCGGAACCGCCGCCGCCGTCGGCAACGCCGTGACCTGGAACGGCTCGATCCCGGTCGCGGGCAGCGTGACGATCACCATCACCGCCACGGTCAACGCGGGAGCCATCGGGCAGCAGATCACCAACCAGGGCACGTGCTACTTCGACGGCGACGGCAACGGCACCAACGAGAGCTCCGCACCGACGGACGATCCGGCGGTCGGCGGCGCCGCCGACCCGACGGTCTTCATGGTCATCGGCAGCGTGCTCGAGATCCCGGCGCTTTCGGGGTTCGGCCTCCTCGCCCTGGCGCTCGTCCTCGCCGCGCTCGCCCTCGTGCGCCTTCGCCGGCGAACGGCGTAGGGCTTCGGCGGTCTCCCGCGATCGGCCCCGGTTCCCGTGCCGGAACCGGGGCCTCCTTTCTTCCGGCGGCGGCGCGGGTCAGCTCTCCGGGATCGCCTCGCCGTCCGGCAGGCCCCAGGGCCAGGCGAGGCCACCGGTGGCGGCGAGCCAGTCGACCACCCGCTCGGCGGCGGCGTCCGGATCGCCGTCGGTCACGTCGAGCTCGAGGAACGGCAGGCGGCTGGCGGCGGCCAGCGCGCGCAGGCGCTCCTGCTCGGCCAGGAACGGGGCGAGGTCGTCGTACTGGCCGGGGTTGCCGGAGACCGGCAGGCGCCGCGCACGGGCGGCGGCGAAGCTCTCGGGCTGGCGCGTGCAGAGGACCAGGCGGAAGCCGAGGGGGCGCAGCCGCTCCTCGAGCCAGCCGAGGTCCGGAGGCCGCCGGCCGGCCGCCAGACAGGCCGAGACCGTGGAGAGGTGGAACCGGTCGACGATCCAGGTGTAGAACGGCAGCAGCTCGAAGAGCCGGGCCCAGGTGCGGTAGGTCTCGAGCGCCCGCTCCTCCTCCTCCGGAGCGAACGACAGGAGCCCGCGCCCCCAGGGCCGGTTGGAGAAGCCGCACCACTCCCCCGAGACGAGCGGCGACGGGTAGTCGTACTTGCGGGGCCCGACGAAGCGGGGGTGGCGGTTGAGCCGCAGCGCCAGCTCGGTCTTGCCGGTCAGCCTCGTCCCCTCCAGGATCACCTTCGGCGTCAGCTTCATGCCCCGATCGTCCCACGGATGGCGCCCCGGCTACCCCTCGGGGCCGTGCCCTCCCGCCTCGAAATCCGCCACCGCCGCGGTCGAGCTCGGCGGCGCGCCGCCGTAGCGCTCCCGCAGGTGGTGCACGTGGTCCATCACGAAGAGGTAGAGATCGGCCTCGGTGCGGCCGGGAAAGCGGGCGAGGACCCGGCTGCGCCGGATGGCCTCGATCATCGGCCGGAAGACCCCCTCCAGCCAGGAGGCGACCGCCTCGGGCCAGGGCACCGCCGCCCCGCGCTGTAGAGGACGGCGTCGCGCCAGTCGAACGGCCCGGCGAGGGGGGCAGGAGAGACGCTGGCCGCGGCAGGGGCGGGCGCCGGTACGGAGGGGCGGTGGAGGGGGGAGCAGGCGCCGGCGGCGATGCACACGGCCGCCAGACACGCCGCGACCCCATGCCTCCGTCGGCCCTCGCTCGTCACCTTCCCACCCCTCGCCCCGCGCGGTCCCCTCGGACTCGGGCACCATTGTACTCGCCGTGTCGAGGCCCGGCGCGGGCGGGTATCCCCTGGTTCTCACCCCTCGGCGCCTCGCCGGGAGACCCCCGGTCAGAGGCCCGCGGGGCACGCCGCCGCCGGGCCGCTCACCTCGTGCGGGAAGGAAGCCCCGGCAGGGCGGGGAGGGAGGCGAACCGATCGCGGGCAGCGCGTGCGGGATTCGTCATCCGACGGCCATGACCGGCCGTCGGATCCGGATTCGTACCTCGAGGTCGACTGGGAGGAGACGTGGTAGACCTTACGCATCCGAGTTCGAACACTCTAGGAGATTCGAACACCCTCTGGGCTTGGCTCAGGGAAGTCGCGGAGCTGCGCCAGGTGGCGTGAGGTATCTCGCTCATGGCACTGGTCTTCCTCTCCGCGCGCGGTTCGTGGCGCCGCCCTTAGGGCGGTGCTCGGAGCCGCGCCCCTCTCGGCAGACGCTGCGCGAGCAGCGAAGCGGAGGGGCAGGATGGCTTGGAAGCCGGCAACGCCGCAGCTCGAGCTGGCGCTCCCTGGAGCGCCGGCGTCACAGTTTCATCCAACACCTGTTGAGAGGCTTTCCCGGTCGGCCCGGCGCTCGGGCAGCCTGATCCGGCAGGCCCTCTACCTCGACCAGGAGGACGCCTACGCCGCCGGAGAGGTCGGTTTCCTGGCCCGGGCGCTGGTCCAGGCGACCCTTCCGCACAGCGACCCGAAGGCCAACGAGTTCGTCCGGCGAAACGGACACTTCACGCTCTCTATCCTGGCGCCCAAGGACGTCGGGCTCCCTTTTGGCCGGTACCCTCGCTTGGTCCTGGCCTACCTGACGACGGAGGCGGTGCGGCGCAAGAGCCCCGACATCGAGCTCGGCAGCCACTTCTCTCACTTCTGCGCCGCCCTCGGGATTCCGCCGACCACCGGGCCTCGCGGGTCGCTGCCGATGCTCCGGGAACAGCTCCAGCGGCTGTTCGCCTCGACCTTCCAGTGCATCTTCCACGACGAGAGTCAGGGCCGGCACGCCGGCGACGGCTTCCTGATCGCCGAGAAGCGGGAGCTCTGGTGGGACCCGCAGCCCGGGAAGGGAGAGGCATCCTGGGGCTCGCACGTCCTGCTCTCGGACCGGTTCTTCAGGGAGGCGACCGAGGCGCCGGTCCCGCTCGACCTCCGAGTGTTGCGCGCCCTCCGCTCGCCGTTCGAGATCGACATCTACGTCTGGCTGACCTGGCGCTTCTTCCGGCTTCGGCGGCCGGTCACAATCCCCTGGGCCTCGCTGGCGCTCCAGTTCGGGTGCGGATACGCCAACCTCCGCCACTTCAAGAAGCGGTTCCTCGGCTACTTACGCAGCGTCGTCGACTACTACCCCGAGGCAAGGCTTGAGGCCTCGTTCTCGGGCTTGCGGCTCGATCCGTCGCCGACCCACGTGGCGCCTAGATCTCTGGCCTGATGAGAGAAGCCCCCTGCGACTCGGCTTCCGGAGTCAAGAGCCCGGGTGTCGCCCCGGGATTCGAGGCTGCGAACTCCCTCACCGGGGCTGACCTGTTCGTGACATTCCCCAATACGGGTCCTTCTATTGGGGTGGAGGAAAGAGGAGCCACCGATGGCTGCCCGAAAGACGGAAGCGACAAATTGGGCGAATCAGCCTGGTGAAGCCGACGACCTCCACCAACCGATGGCAAGGAGAACGATCATGTTGAGCCTCACCACTCGTCTCACCGCCTCCCTTCTCGCCTTGGTCGCGTCGACCGCGGCTTGGGCCGGGGCTGGCACGACGACCGCTGCGCCTGTGGCGCCCGCCATCAGGTTCATGACCGAGGTCGCCGCCCCGAGCGGCGCTGAAGTTGTCGGCGCCTCCCTCTCGGCGTCCCTGGACGCCGACGCAGGGCTCCCCTGGCAGGCTTTCTCACAGCGCATTGCCGAGCTTCGTGAAGCCGATCGCTTCGAGGAGGCCCTGGGCCTGATCCTCGAGGAGCGGGAGATGACCCCCGCCCATTCCGGCCTGCTTCACCTCTGGGAAGGAGATGTCCTCGCTGACAGGGGCGACTTCGCCGGAGCTGGAGCGGCCTACGAGCGCGCTCTGGCGCCCGAGTTCGAGCTCGAGTTCGCCGCCCCTGGTCTTCCAGTCGGCGTGGCCGGCCATCGCCTCTCCGCGCGGGCTGCACTCGCTTCCGACCAGCCCTCGAGGGCTGCTGCGCTGCTGCGAGCGATGGTGCGGCTCTACCCAACCTACGTTCACGCCCGCTACGCCCTCGCCGAGGCCAATCTGTATGAGGCAATGGCCGCTGGCGATCTCCCGACCCTTTCGCTGGGCGCTCTTCTCGACAATGCGATCTGCCGCACCGACGCCCCCTGCGTCGTCTCCTCGGGGCGGTTGGTGGCCGAAGCTGGCGAAGGGCCGACCGTCGAGGCCCTCAACGGGGCAGTCGTCGCGGAGCTCGGCGTGGAGGACGAGGCGCTCCTCGAGCAAGCGGCCGCCCCCTCCATGGACGACGCCGGTGAGGGCATGCTGGCCTGCACGCCCGCCACGACTTTCTCGGGGTGGCGACAGCCGGTCTACGCAACTCACTTCGGATACACCTTCATGGAATTCCCCGACTCGACCGGGGGCTTTCACCCCGGGACGGACGCGAACACCGGCGCCGGAGACGACGATTGCGGGGCACTGATCAAGGTCGTCGCCAACGGCTGCGTCACGGACGCCAGCTCCTACCCGACTACCTGGGGAAGCGCGGTGATCTCACACCTCCACCACTCCCGGAACTTCCGCTCTCAGTACGGGCACATGAGCCGCGTCTACTACAGCGTTGGCGCAGCCGTCACCAAGGGCGCCACGCTTGGTCTGATGGGAAAGGTCCCCCCTACGGGGGGCTGGACTTGCCACCTACATTGGGAGGTCCGTGAGCCCGACCACGCCGATCCCGACAACGCTGACTACTATGACTCCGGGTCCCAGAGCCGAGTGGCCGACTTCAACCAGAATCCGGGGCCGTTCGCGAGCGCACTTCCAGCCCACCGGGCGTTCGGCTGGTTCGACGAGGGTGCAATGACCTTCACGGGCACCTGGACGGGCGTGACTGGCACAGGGGACGAGGACGACCTCCGGTGGGCCTACACGACGACCACCAGCGACCGCCGCAACGTGGCCAAGAAGAGCTTTACGCTGACCGCCAACGCCCCAACGCGAGTGAGCTTCATGGCCTTCGTCCCCTACAAGCACAACACAAGTTCGCGCGTTCCGGTCCGCGTTCTTAACTCGAGCGGTGCGGTAGTTCTCTCCACGACCATCCGTCAGAGTGGACTTCTCGACGCCTGGATCAGCATCGGTAGCGTCTCGCTCTACCCGGGCACTTACAGAATCGAAGTCGCGACGAACACCGGGGAAACCGGCAAACGGGTCGCTGTCGACGACTTTCTTGTTCTGGTTGAATAGCCCCCCGTAAGCGGTGCCGGGGCTCCGGCAGAGCATCGCCGGAGCCCGTTTCCCCTCTCGTGCCTGTGTAGTTTGACCACGGATTCTCTTCGAACTGGCGCGCTAGTATTTGCAGGCCAGAAGCGCTTGCCGAATCCCGGCCGATTGGAGGCCAAAGATGCCTGCAAAGCTGTTCGATGCAGAGCAAGAGCTCGCGCGAAAGCGTGCGCTCAATCAGAAGGCGCTCGCGGCGTTCGATCTTGGTGAGCAGGCTCTCGAGCCTAAGCACTTCGAGCTCGCCGCGGCTCACTTCCTAGAGTTGGCAAGCCTGCATGGCGCAGACTCGGCTGTGAGCGGCGCAGTTGCCAAAATGAATGGCGCGAAAGCACTAGCGAAATTGGCAGAACTAGGAATTGAGCGCGAGAAGAACTACAGGCTGGCTGCAGCCATGTATGGCGAAGCGGCCAACGTCTTCGCAGAATCTCAAGATTGGGCCGATACTCAACTAGGGGCCTGGTGCGAGCTAAGCCGCGCGGGTAGCTTGATGACCTTGGCAAGCCTGGGTATTGATCGACAGCAGCACGTTGCGAGTGCGCTCACGCTCTATGAGAAGGCGGTCCCCGCAGTAACCGAGAACGCACCTTTCTATCTGGATGCTCTGTTGCAGTGGGTAGCGGCGCTAAACATCGCTGCAGACCTGGGAGGAGAGACTCGGAAGCATCTGAAGAGCGCCGGAGCTCTTCTCGTAAAGGCAGAGACTTACGTCGACGAGCGCGGGGCCCCCGTCCCGGCTTTCCTGGTCGAGTCTGCGTCTTTCATGCTTGCAGTGGTATCTCACGGGCTCTGCCCGAAGAACCGAGCCAAGAAGTTCCTGAGTGTCGCGCTTGAACACGCCCAACAAGCTGCCATGCACTCAGCCGACATTCACACGGCAGCTCAGTCCCATAGATTGGTTTCAACGGCCGCGCTATACCTAGCGGAGCATGAAGATCAACCCTCGAAATTCCACGCACTCGCCAAGTCATCCTCGAAGCTCGCGGCATCTCTGTTCGGCCCGCGGGTTCGCGACGGAGCGTTGAGCATGGTCGACCTGGCAACTGTCTTGATTCTCAGCGATTCGCAGTCTCAGTCGCTAACCAACCTTGAGGAGGCACTATCACTCTACGAGCGCGCGGCGGGCGTGTTGGAGAAGCAGACCCTTGAGGGTGCAAACTGTCGTTTGCTTTGGGCGCGGGCGCTGTGGCTGTCGCTGTCCCAAGGGGCTCCTCAGAGCCAGGATCGGTTGCTTCTCGGAGTGCGACTACTGCGCGAGGTCTCCAGTACGGTCGCTCCACTTCATCCGGTTGGTGCTCAGGCTCTCTCGTTGGCAAGTCTTATCCTCGAGGAATCGGTAGATGCAGTTCGCGTAGGAGGTCTTGCCGCAGGGCCACTATTCGGTGAAGTCGTTACTGCGCTGGCGCCACTTGGCGACCCGATCGAGCGCGTCCTCGGCCTTCCATTGACCGACATGCAGTTGAGAATGGCCCAAGCGTTAGCCGCAGCGCATCGGTCGTGGCTCACACTCTGCTTGACGGATCCGGAGTGTCCATCCACTGAGGTTTGGCGAGTCGCCGAACTCGGTCGCCGGTACCGGGTGAGGGGGCAACAGGGTCCCCTTCCAGGAGGCTTCCTCGACCCGCTCAAGGAGGGCGTAACCAAGGTGCTTGATCTGCGGGAGAAGATCACGCGCAGGTTCACCGTGCATGAACCTCCTCCGAAGAAAGGCGGCCGTCGCCTCTCCTCCCGTTCTCGCGACGAGGATCTGTGGAATCAGACCGCTTCGGGACTCCTCGGCCATCAGGACCTGCGGAGGGTGGATGATGCCCTGCTTGCGGCCTATTCGGCGACGATCGAGAACCTCCGGCGAGAGGTAATGTACCTGCCAGGGGCAGTTCGATACCTAGATGCGGAGGCGTTCGATCCAATCGCGATTCGGAGCGCTCTTCGGTCGCTTGCTTCGAGAGCCGGAGCTGGTACGGCCTGGTTTCTCGGCCTCTCGCGCGTGGAGGTTCATGGAGGCGCGGCATTTCAACTGATTGCCCTTGGAGGGCCCGAGGACGGAAAGGAAAGGGTGGGCTGGCTCGAGCTCCCTGAGGAGGGGAACCCTGCGCTACTTGTCGCTCCCGAATTGTCCGATGTCGCGGCGCGACTTCGAGTTCCGGCGAGCGTATCCGCTGGCGCTCGAACGATCCGGCACTGCCCATTGGACGTCGACTATGGGAGATTCCTGACGCAGCTAGGCCACACACTCCTCGAGGGGCCACTCGCCGATCTGAAAGACGCAGGCCACCCAGAACTGCTAGTTGCGTGCGATATGGAGCTGGGTGGAGTCCCGGTTCGCGCCGCCTTGGAACTCGCTGGGCGTGGTGACATCGGCGTGATTCATCTTCCTCATGCCTTCTCTGCCCTCGATCTCGTACGCCGTCGGAAAGTACCGGCGAGGTCGGGCCTGCTCGCCATTGGCTCGCCGCCGGACCCCGCCTGGAGCGGTCGCGAAGTTGAGCAACTGGTTCAGCGCACCTGGTCGAATCAACCAGGACGAGAAACGGCGTTCTCCGCCAGATCTGTAACTACGCATCTGGGAGTCGAAGCGCTGCTCAATGAGGCTCGGGGCGCGGAGATAGTCCACCTGGGGCTCCACTGCCAATTCGATCCCGAGAACATCCTCGGCTCCGGGTTCCTGCTCCCAGGAGGCGAGAAACTCACAGTGGGCCGAGTCGCTCTTGCGTCGCGGGATGCCTTCGAGGGCGTTCGCCTCGTCTTCTGCAATGGGTGCTCGTCCAGCCGACTCTCCTCCCAGGATGTCTCGTCCATTGGCGGGTTCGCCTTCGCCATGTTCGCTGCCGGCGTGGAGGGGGTGATTGCCACACTTTGGCCGGTCGCAGATGACCTCGCTGTAGATGTCGCGCGCGCCTTCTACGACGCATTGTGGCCCACCCAAGCGGGCACTCCAGCCTTGCCCGCTCACCGCGCTTTAGCCCTGGCTGTGCGACGGGCGCGCCAATTGCACCCACGGTGGAGCGACCCCCGATTCTGGGCCCCGTGGGTCTTCCTCGGTCGGCCCTCATGCCAACCGCGCGACGGCGTAGACTGTTGAGGAGAGCTATGAAGTCGAATGGCGTTAGCTCACGAGCAAGCACTATTCGGGTCGCCCACGTTCGACCGCCGTTGCGCCTTGTTGTAAGTGAAGAGCGCTCGGCTGAGATCGCGGTCGATCATGAACTCCAACCGCTCAGTGAGAGGCCGAAGCCGGGTTTCCTCGCCCTGGTTGAGTTGCGTTCTTGGAGCGCAAGAAAGTCCGCAAGTCCGCTCACTGAGTTGCATCGTCATCTTCCTCGCTGGGTCCGCTTCGGCAAGCCCCCCTTCTTGGTGGTCTTCGGGCCCGCAGGAACAGAATCGGAGGCCCGAGAGGCTCTTGACGTTGCTGGAGTCGTCTTCCTCTCGTCCTCGGTTTTCGAAGACAGGCGACGGTTGGTTCATGCGCTGGAGTGCGCGCGTAGTCTGGAGCTTCCATTCCAATGGGCGCGAGGCGAAGTTGAAGTCGAACACCTCGTGGAATGCAGTGTCTGCGCCGAAGAGGCGGGGCTTCTCAAGCAGCAAGAGCAAGCGCTCCGAACCGCGCGACGAGACGGGTTACTCCCAAACCTCAGTCAGTTTCTCCCACTCAAGGAGCAGAGAAGCACCCTTTCGGGGTCCGCCGCTCGGCACAAGACGCACGCCTGGCGGGAGTTGGTTACGCGCATTCTGCACCTTGTCGCCGGGAGTTACCCTGACGCGGTTGTCTACGACTATGCACTCCCCGCCGACGCGCGCGGGTCCAGGCCGCGACGCGTGTCAGTGGACAGCCTATTCAGTGCGACTGCGGCGGCTATAACAGCTTCAGATATTGACTCCTTAGTACATTCGGACGGGACGGTTTCGCTGCGCATCGAAACCTCGGATGATGTGCTGGTCTGCACGTTGGAGGGCGGAGAGTTAACCATTCGTCACCTGCTTCAAGATGAGGTGACCGGAACTTGGAAACTCCTGATGAGCGGACTTGGAGCCTCTCTTAGAAGTAGTGCCGGGCAAGAACTTCGGTTTGACGACGCCGCCAGAGACAGGGTGCTCTTCTTTCTCCACAAGGACGGCTACGTGTTCTAGGAGACGACTCGCTGACGACTGGAACTGACATTCTGCACGAAGCATTCTGGACGTGGGTGTACGCCAAGTCCGAGAAGTCCTTCTATGCAGATGCGCGCCGCCTCACCGACGATTTCAAGTGGGGCGGACCGCTCTTCATTGGGGCTTGGAAGTGTCTGCAGACTTACGATCGGTACTCGGATGACGCAAGGAGACTTTCCCTGCAAGTCTACGCTGAGTATTTCTATTCTCAACCCGTCGTGCCTCAGCAGGCGTTCATGGGATTAGTACAGCCGATCGCAGGTCCTGCTAGCTCCTCTCGACGTAGACCCTCGAGTCCAAAGTCGCTGTTGATGGTCACCGCTGAAGTCGTTCGTGAGAACTGCTGTCATGGTGTCCATTTCCCATCGCAAGAGAAACTTGACTTCGAGCCCGCCTCACCTCTTGAGGACCCCCTAGAGCAGAGCCAGCTCGATGGCGACCCGGAGGGCCAGAGTCGCGCGCGAGAGTTGCTTGACTGGATTTTCGAGCGCTTCCAGAAAGCGCGACCCCCTGGCCAGTTCAGCGATGACGAGTGGAAGCTGGTTTGGTATGTGGAGTGGGCAGGTGTGCCCTACAGCGTCCTTTACACCGGCCTCCAGAAGATCTACCCGGATCGCAAGTGGCCCAAGAATGCAGATGCCCTGAGGAAGTCCACCCTTTTTCGCATCAGAGAGAAACTCGAGGCAGACCCGGAGTACCTCAAAGCTGTTCATGAGGTGAAACGTCGAATCCCGATGAGAGCGAAACGGCCGCGCGGGCAAGGGTATGGTTTCCTGCGCCTGGACACAATCATCGATCTGCTTCTGACGCCAGCGTCGAACTCTCCAGACTTCGACAGTCGCGCCTGGTATTGCCTCTGGCTAATTCGTGTCGCAGGGGAGCGCAATAGTAGCCCCGGCATCGAAGACTCCTAGTGAGGCTAGGCATCGCGCTCCCCGCGCTTGGCCTGTCTTCTGCTTTCGTCGACATCCAGCGCGCACCGAAATCCGATCTCGAAGGCAAGGGTGACATAAGCACAATCGTTCTCGGATTCAGCGCCTGAAGACGCCCAGCGCGAGCTGGCGCGTATGTCGGCCGGGGAGAAAGCCCACGATCCGCCCCTGAGAACACCATAAGCCACGCCAAGGGCTTCCCGTTGAGTAGCGAACCGTGGGGCACCGCGGAAGTCGGGATTCCAGCTGTCTTCGCAGAGCTCGGCCACGTTGCCGAGGAGGTCGAAAAGGCCGAAGGGGTTAGCCGGGAAGCGGCCGACCTCCGAGGTTTCTTGCAAGCCGCTCCCTAGGCCGTCCTCGGCGCAGTTTGACCAGCCAGCCTGATACCTTGGCCCCCACCAGTATGCAGTCGCTGTCCCGCCACGCGCCGCGAGTTCCCACTCCGCTTCGCGCAATAACCGCAACGGTGGCCCCGCGCGCCCGAGGTTTACCTTGTCAAGGAAGTCCGCGACCTCTTCCTGGGAGACTCCCTCCACCGGACGTCGATCCCCCAAGAAGAGGCTCGGATTCTCGTCCATTACTCTGCCCCACTCACGTTGAAGGACAGGCCCGACTCCACAGTAGAACGGCCGCACGCAGGCGCGGTGCCGCGGATACTCGCTCGCGTCTGCAAGTTCATCTTCGGGGCTAGCACCCATCTGAAATACGCCGCCCGGGATGAGAACGAGCACCATACCAGTCACGCCGTCAACGATCATGGGCGGAACTCCCAATCGCAGTGCGGCCTCCTCCTGCGTTGGATGGAGCGGAAGCGGAGGTTCGAGCGGGGAGGCGCCACCGAGGACGGTACAACGGTTACGAGGCACCGGGGTCGGACTGAGCCTCGTCCCCTGCACCCGCCGGAAGTCCCCTACCCGCACGGGATACCCGACTGGAAAGTCACGGTCGCTCACGGCTGTGGGCTCAGTTGCTGCGCCCAGGTACTCCATGACATACCAGTCCGCGATTCGTGCCGCAGCGCGGGTGCAGTGGACAGCGGGAGCGTGGCCGAAAACCGGCACAACGCCGAGCGAGTTCTCGTCTTGCTCTGCAAGGAACTCGACCAGCCCGAGCGGATGGACGAGACGATCGGGGAAGAACGATAGATCGAAGAGCTCGCAGACCAGTTCGTCGTGCGACAGGCCCTCTGGGTCGCCGCACTCGCCCAGAAAGAGGCCGCGGAGGGCTGCCATCGAGGCCCGGTCTGCAGCCTCGATGGCGGCGAGAGGGTCGCGACGGGCGAGCCGTTTCGCCCGCTCGAGGTGCTCCCGAATCTCGACAGCGCCCTTGCGCAACCGCCCCAGGTGGCGCCGGCGCGGACCGACCGAGGTGCTCATAGGGCCCGTTGCACCGGCCGCCAGCTCGGCGAAGGACCGGCGGTCTCTTTCGAGAGCCCTTCGACTCTCCGTGTCCCCGGGTTCGAGTTGAAGCAGGGAACTGCGGGCGGTCATGGCTTTCCTGAGCCAGGATCGCTCCTCCTCCGGCCCTGCTGCAAGGCCCGCCAGGTCCTCGCACGAGCGGGCCAGCCGCCGTAGCAACCCGGCCCATCCAGGTTGGATGCGTAAACCCCTCTCCGCAGTTGAGAAGGCGCGCTCAAAGGTGCGTCGGGCAGCGTCTGGATCCGCAAGAACCTCGAAGCGTGCTAGCGCCGTTTGCTGGTCCCAGAGAAGGGTCAAGGCTCTGGGTTCGTCGTTCGTACGACGGGCGGCTCGCTCCGCGATGGCAGTCGCTCGCCGGTACCACTGATACGCGCGGACCGGGTCGCATTCCTCCCTCCATCGCGCCAACCTCTGGTAGCCATTCAGCCGCGCTCGAAGCTGGTCGATATCGGCGGGGACGATCTCGAGTACCTCCGCAAGGTGCTGGACTTCCGGCAATTTGCGCGCGATTCTGCGTGCCGCGAGCGACTCGGTGGTCGGGAAGGACCGAACGGTCGACGCCGGTCTTACCCAACCGTGGGTGGGACATAGGCCGACCAGTGGCGAATCGCCGAGGCCGCGGTGACAGAGGGGACAGTAGTTCATGGAGGCCCTGGTCAGATGGGGTTGGAGTTCGGTACCAGATGAAGGACTTCGAGAGGGTCACTTCCGGAACGGCGAAGCGATGCACTCGTCCCTGAGCATGGACATTCACGGCGCCCTCCGACTTTGGAGCTGTAGGTGGTCGGAGGGCGCCGTGGTCCGTTCGGTTCAGGTCAGGCTCCGCACTTCGTGAGGTCCGTGCAACGGATGAACTTCCAGGCGGAACTGAAGTCCCGAGTCTTGCTCCGGGTCCCCGAACCGAAGCAGCTCGGTTCCACCTTGCAGTTCTGTTCCTGTACGGTGAACTTCCTATTGGTCGTGTCGACGCCGGTCACCCAGGCGACGTGGCCGATGCTCTTGCTGCAGGCGATCGAGTTGACACGCGGCGTCGACGACACGCTCCACCCCGGCGTCGCGGCGGCCATGTCGCACCAGCGGGAGGCGTTTCCCCACGTGGAGGGGACCCGCCAACCACGGTTGCGGGCCCTGACCCAGGCCAACCAGACGCAATTCCCATCTCCGCTGTCGTTGGCGTCGCCGTCGTAGTTGTTGTCGCAGCACTTGTAGGGCACCGAGTAGCTCGAGCTGGTGCCGCCGCACTTGGTGACCTTGTAGAGATCGGTGGTCTGGCAGATCGCCTCGGTCAGAGTTCCAGTCAGCTGTCGCGAGTCCAGGACCGAGTCGTCGGGAATACCCCGGACCAGGGCGTCCCCCCTCGCGAGCCAGATCTCGAGAACCCCTGGCGTGCTCAGATCGAGCTCGGCCGGCAGCGTGAACTCCGTGCTCGTGGCGTCCCCGAGCACGACGAGATCTGGGAGGATCGCCTCCAGGATGCTGCGGCCCCCCCACACCACGTCCTGGATGTCCGCGGGGGGGACGCCGAGCACCACCACGCGAACGACGCCCTCGGAGGTGGTGATCTCCACGATCTCCTCGCTCCGGTGCCTCTGTACCTGAAGCTGGCCGTCGACCTCACCCTGCGGGGGCGCCGGAGCGCGGGTGAGATCGGAACCGAGAGCGGCGACGGCCGAGAGCACGACCATGAGAACAAGCATCAGCGTGACGAGCCCGAAGTCGAGAAGATCGAGCTGTCTGCGCGACGGCGCCCTAGCGATGGCGGCCGCATTCACCTGGGATGCCCGGTGACCGTGCGGCACACGGTGGAGGGGGGAGAGATGGCGATCCGGGAGGGGGTGGGGTGCGACGTGGGTGGTGGGCATCTGCGACTCCTTTCGTTCTGAGCTGCCGACGGTTCTTTCCGTGGCAGTCAACCCAATAGAAGGGCGCGGGCCAGGGAATGTCACGGGAGTGCGGGGTATCCGAAAGAAGGCCAGCTTCCTCAGGCCGGATCGGCCTTCCGAGCGCCTCATGCCGTAAGCGCAACGGTGGAAGACGAGTGCGGGGCGGGTCCGGAGGTCCCACTGGCTCCGGCTGCTGTTTGAGCCCACTCTTGGCGCGCCGGACGCCAGTCGCACCCCGAGCGATACCCCGGACGAGCTGGAGTCGAACGGTGCTCCATCAATACCCCTCCCCGCTGGATTCCGGCTTCTTGTCTGCCCCCAGCCACTTGAAATGCAACGCGTCAGGTGTGATCTCCAGCCCCAATAGGCCGCGGGCGTGAGAAGCCTTGAGGGCTTCTCCGCTTGAGCTGCACGCCACTGGCCACTCTGGTCCAAGTCCAAGACGAACCCCTGGCGTGCCAGGAGAGTCTCACCGGCACGCCAGGGGTTCGAACAGGCGTCCCCGCTACTTGCGAGGACCGTGGCCGGGGCCGAGGAGCGTGTCGATCACGTCCGGCGGCTCATAGGCAACGGTGGTGCCGTCCTCGTAGTGCTTGGCGACCTCGATGCAGGTCTTGGTGTCGAAGAGCAGGCCGCTCTCGACCTCGTAAAGCCAGGAGGTCCTTCCGTCATCGGACACGACGCGGTAGCTGTGCGAATCCACCCAGTGCTTCTCGTCTGACATCTGGGGCTCCCTTCGGCTCTGCCGCCAACGGACCATTCCGCGGCGGTCACCCCAATAGAAGAACCCCTCTCTGGAAATGTCACGGGGCGGTCGTACGCACCCGAAGGCAGGAGGCAACTGACCGAGCCAGGGCACTTCAAGTGATGGGATGAGGTGGGTGGTCGATCCCCTCCAACTCGGACGTGGCAACCGTCGGCTGTGCGGTGCCCGGCGGCACCGGAGGCTCAGAGTCCGCTCGAGGATCGGCGAACTCAGCACCCGTAGCTGTCCCCACCTTTCCTGCCTCCTCGACCCTTGGCTCACCCTAGACCGGCGCGCCGGCCGTCAAGGGTCCCCTGGCGGCGCTTCGCGCCCTTGACGGCTCGTCTTCTCCCGCCGGTCCCTCCCTCGCCGTGGTCGACAGCGACACGAAAGGGAGGATCCGATGAACCGCTACCGCCTCGTTCGAATTTACCGCCCCTCACAGGAAACCGTCTGCTCCGAGTGCCGGCACCCGCTCCGCGTGGGCGACTATCACCTGGAGCCGATGTCTCGCGACTCCAAGGCCGTCTGGTGCAGCGAGCGTTGCGCCGAGGTTGCCAAGCGCGCAGGTCACAGAGCTCCCCAGAAGCTCACTTTCGTCCTCTGATCGGCAAGCCCGCGATCCGAGCATCGACAGCGCCAGCGGCGACGTGCAGACCGATGAAAGTGTGACGCTCGCGGTTTCGCGGTGCTGCGGAGAGGTCTGCGGAGACTGCCCTACCTTCCAGATGAAACGGTGACGGCCGCACCGATGAAACGGTGACGCCAAGCCGCGGTTCACCGCTGAAACGGTGACGCCGTACCGATGATGCGGTGACGCGACAGTGGGCCAACTCGCTGGCCCTGCTGCGCTTGTACGCCCCCCCTGTAGTTCCCTCTAGCGAATCCCTCTAGCTATCCGGTAGTAGCCATCCGGCGACTGCGGAAATCGGGCCGGAACGAGGATCCGA